>SVHR01000024.1 GCA_015055705.1 Clostridiales bacterium
CTTATCGACCAACGCGGATGTGGCTTGTCGCAGGGCAGAACCACTACCTTTGGCATAAAGGAGCGCTTCGATTGTGTAAGATGGGCGGAGTTTGTTGCCGAGCATTTTGGCAAAGAAACAAAAATTATGCTTTCGGGCATATCCATGGGTGCGGCAACCGTGATTATGGCGGCAGGCGAAAAGCTTCCGGACAATGTTGTTTGCGTGCTTGCCGACTGCGGATATTCATCTCCCAAGGAGATTATAAAAACGGTTATTCGCAAGCTAAAGATGCCTGCATGGCTATTTTATCCGTTTATAAAGCTTGGGGCAAGAATATTTGGCGGCTTTAATTTAGAAGAAACCTCGCCGCTAGAGGCGCTTGATAGGGCAAGCTTACCCATAATATTTTTTCATGGCGACCACGATAATTTTGTTCCGTGTGAAATGAGCCGCATATTACATAATAAATATAATGGAGTAAAAAAGCTTGTCGAGATAAAGGGGGCAGGTCACGGACTTTCATACCTTATCGACGAGGATCTATATCTCCGCGAGTTAAATGAATTCTTAAAAGTCTGGAAAGAATAAAACTAAAGCATCAGCGACAAAAATTGCATTGTACACCTACATAATCACTTTATGACGTCGCGCCATCAATGGAGATTTTATATGTTTAAAATTTTGATAGCAGAGGACGACAACGAGGTTCGCTTACTCTTTCAACGCTTTTTGACGAAGAATGGGTTTGCTGTAGCCTGCGCTAATAATGGAAAAGAAGCTCTTGACATTATGTCAAAAGATTTTTTTGACTTGCTTGTTTCGGATATAATGATGCCCGTAATGGACGGCTATGAGCTGGTTCGCTCTTTGCGCGAAAGCGGTGACAATACGCCTGTTCTTATGATTACGGCAAAAAACGCATACGAGGATATGCGCCTGGGCTTTTTATCCGGAACGGACGATTATATGGTAAAGCCCGTAAACGTTAACGAGATGCTGCTACGCATAAACGCTCTTTTACGCAGAGCTCAAATGATAAGAGAAAAAAGTCAAACGATAGGCTCTACTACGTTGGAATTGGAAACATTTACGGTAATTGCAGGCGGAGAACAGATTATTTTACCGCAAAAGGAATTTATGCTGTTATATAAAATGTTTTCCTATCCGGGGAAGATTTTTACGCGTCAACAGCTGATGGATGATGTTTGGGGATATAATACCGATAGCGACATGCATACCTTGGACGTCCATATCGGTAATTTGCGCAATAAATTTCGCAACAATCCTGATTTCGAAATTGTAACAATGCGCGGCGTAGGCTTTAAGGTGCTAAAAAAATGAAAGAAATAAAAAAACCAAAGTGGAAAAGTAAAAAGAGATTAAGCTTTCACTTTCATTTTACTATTTTTGTGAGTATAATTATTTGTGTGTCCGTTGCATTTGCGGCATGGTTTGCCCAAGCAACCAACAGCTTCCTCGTAGATAAATTACATATTCCCGAAATATTAATTCTTATCGCATTAAGCTTATTTATCGGTATTGTACTCTCGCATTTTGTAGGTAAATTCGCCCTTTCGCCAATAAAACGAGTTCGCAACGCAATGAGCGAGGTTTCCGAAGGCAATCTTGACATAGAAATCAGTGAAGAAAGCCGATTTGATGAGATTGAAGATATAAATCACGCCTTTAATATAATGGTTAAGGAATTACGTTCGACCGAGATAATACAATCCGATTTTGTATCTAACGTTTCTCACGAATTCAAAACGCCACTTACAGCCATAGAGGGCTACACAACAATGCTGCAGGAAGTCGATTTGAGCGACGAAGAACGAAAAGAATATACCAAAAAAATTTTGTTCAATACGCACCGTATGAGTGAGCTTGTCAATAATATTCTTCTTCTTTCTAAACTTGACAACCAAGGAATAGAAAGCAAAAAAGAGGAATTTTCTGTTGACGAACAAATACGGCAAGAGATTTTAGCGATGGAAACGAAATGGTTAGAAAAAGATATTCAATTTGATATCGATTTAGACGTCGTTTATTTCAACGGAAGCAGCAGCTTGCTCGCTCACGTTTGGAGTAATCTTATTGGCAATGCGATAAAATTCAGCCCTTACGGTGGAAAGATAAAAATGGGCCTAAAGGTAGAAAATTCCGAAGCTGCTTTTTATATTGCAGACGAGGGTGAGGGAATAAAAAAAGACGAGCAAAAATATATTTTTGATAAGTTTTATCAATCGGATACCTCCCACAAGCAGGAGGGCAACGGGTTGGGACTTGCACTCGTTAAAAAAATCGTCAACGTTTACGGCGGTGACGTCAGCGTTCGTAATTTAGAAAAAAGCGGCTGTGAATTTACGGTGAGATTACCCCTTTAATAAATGAAATACAGTTTTACGTGTTATCCATGACGGATAGCACTTTTTTTGTCGTAAAAGACAAAGCTTCAAGAAAACTTGAATTTTTCTTGAAGAAAACTTGAACAACTCTTATTTATAATTTTTATAAAATATCTTAAAAGTGGTAAAAAGGAGTTTTTTTCATGCAAGAAGGGAAAAATAGAAAAAGATTTATATTTAGGTTTTATGTAATAATGCTTGCTTGCATTATTGTTTTTAACCTTTTTATAATTCCGTCGATTGAAGAAGCAAGAATAAGAGAGGTAGGCTACAATCAGTTTATTTCCATGACCGTTTCGGGCGAAATTGAACAAGTCGAAATACAAGATAATCGAATTTTATTTACCGATCACAATGGAAATATTTACGAAACGGGAATTATCAACGATCCCTTGCTCGTAGAAAGGTTAGTCGCATCGGGTGCAAATTTCGCAGGTGAAATCATAAAAGAAACCTCGCCTATTTTAAGCTTTTTACTAACTTGGGTTTTGCCTATTGTAGTATTTTTCTTTATTGGGCGACTTATTTCCAAGCAAATGGCAAAGCGAGGCGACGCAAATTCTATGATGTTCAATATGGGTAAAAGTAACGCTAAGGTCTACGTAAAATCAGAAACAGGTATTAAATTTGACGATGTTGCCGGCGAAGATGAAGCAAAAGAAAGCCTTGCCGAAATTGTGGATTATCTTCATAATCCCAAAAAATATGAAGAAATCGGTGCAAAGATGCCTAAAGGCGTGTTGCTTGTAGGTCCTCCGGGAACGGGTAAAACCATGCTTGCAAAGGCGGTTGCCGGAGAAGCAAACGTCCCCTTCTTCTCTATGTCCGGTTCGGAATTTGTGGAAATGTTTGTTGGTATGGGCGCATCAAAGGTTCGAGATTTATTCAAACAAGCAAAGGAGAAAGCCCCTTGTATCGTTTTTATCGACGAAATCGACGCTATCGGTAAAAAGCGCGACGGACATATCGGCGGAAACGATGAGCGTGAACAAACTCTTAACCAGCTTTTAACGGAAATGGACGGATTTGAAGGCAATACAGGTGTCGTAATTTTAGCAGCGACCAACCGCCCGGAATCGCTTGATCCCGCTCTTACGCGTCCGGGCAGATTTGACAGACGTGTTCCTGTTGAGCTTCCCGACTTAAAAGGCAGAGAAGAAATTATTAAGGTTCATGCGCAAAAGATAAAAACCGAGCCGGGTATTGATTATACTAAGATTGCCCGTATGGCATCGGGCGCGTCAGGCGCAGAGCTTGCAAATATTGTCAACGAAGCGGCACTACGTGCAATCCGACAGGGCAGAAAACGTGCGAATCAAGCTGATATGGAAGAAAGCATCGAGGTCGTTATTGCCGGTTATCAAAAGAAGAATGCGATTTTGACTGACCGTGAGAAAATGATTGTAGCGTATCATGAAATCGGGCACGCTCTTGTTGCCGCAACACAAGCAAATTCCGCCCCGGTTCAAAAAATTACTATTGTTCCTAGAACATCGGGCGCGCTTGGATATACAATGCAAGTCGAAGAAGATAACCACTACCTATTAAGCAAAGAGGATTTGCAAAATAAGATTGCAACCTATACGGGTGGCAGAGTAGCCGAGGAGCTTGCCGTAGGATCTGTTTCAACGGGTGCTTCCAATGATATTGAGCAGGCAACAAAGCTGGCAAGGGCTATGATTACTCGCTTTGGCATGAGTGACGAATTTGGTATGGTCGCACTGGAAACGGTTAGCAATCAATATCTTGGAGGGGATTATTCACTTGCTTGCTCGACAGAAACGCAATCGCAAATCGATGAATTGGTCGTAAAGGTGGTTAAAGAACAATACGAGAAAGCGAAAAGGATTTTGACAGATAATAAAGCAAAGCTTCACGAGCTTGCAAAATTTTTATACGAACGTGAAACCATTACAGGCGAAGAATTTATGCAAATTTTCAATGGAGAATAGGTTAATTAAAAATCTTTGCTTTAATACTGTTTGGTTAAGGAGAATTATATGTATTATCAAGACTATTTTTGGTTTTTAGGTGCAATAGCTTTATGTATGATTTTTGCCATATATGCGAGCAGAAGGGTCAACGCTACCTTTGCAAAATATAATGGTGTAGCGTGCCATTCAGGTATGACCGGTTACGATACGGTATTACAGTTGATGCGAGCAAATGACGTTAATGGGATTTCAATAGGTCGAGTTAACGGTAAGCTCGCCGACCATTATCATCCCACAAAGCAGATTATAAATCTTTCGGAATCTACCTATAACAATAATTCCATTGCGGCGGTAGCGGTAGCTGCGCATGAAATGGGACACGTTATGCAAAAGAAACAAGGATATTTGTTTTTTAAAATTCGAACGGCGCTCGTTCCCGTGGTAAACTTTGGCTCACGTTTGGCTATGCCTTTGGTTTTTATCGGTCTGCTTATCGACCTTCTTGCAGCTACGGCACCGGCAAACGTAGGATTTTACATTGCCATGGTTGGTGTTATTCTTTATGGCAGTTCATTTCTTTTTGCATTGATAACCTTGCCGGTTGAGCTTAATGCCAGCAGGCGAGCGAAACAAATGCTTGTTACCCAAGGCGTGATAAGCCACGAAGAATTGCCTGCAGCAAGCGAGGTTTTATCTGCGGCGGCGCTTACCTATCTTGCGTCACTTTTAACTTCGCTTGTTTATTTCTTACGTTTTCTCGCATACGTGCTTGCAATATTCGGAAGAAGAAATAATCGCTAAGACTATAGGAGAAGCATTATGAATTATTGCATATTATATAACCCGTTTGCAAACAACGGACAAGGAAAGGAAACGGCAGAATATTTACCGGTGATATTGCCTTATGAAAAAATTCAATTAGAGGATATAACATTGGTAAAAGACTACAAGGAATTCTTTACGGGAATTCCGTTGGATACTATAATAATTGTTTGCGGTGGCGACGGAACCCTAAACCGTTTTATAAACGCCACCAAAAAGATTCGGATTAAACACTCTGTTTTTTATTATCCTTGTGGAAGCGGAAACGACTTTGCTCGTGATATAGGACAAAGCGATTCCTTAATTCCTATCAATGATTACATACCATATTTGCCTGTAGCTATTGTAAACGGACAGCAGTACAGTGTTTTGAACGGCGTTGGCTTTGGAGTTGACGGATATTGCTGTGAGGTTAGCGATAAAATGCGACAAAAAAAGCTTAAAAAGCCGATTAATTACACGTCAATTGCAATAAAAGGATTACTGTTTCATTACAAGCCAACAAATGCAGTCGTTACCGTAGACGGAAAAGAGTATTATTATAAGAAGGTTTGGATTGCTCCCACAATGAACGGGAGGTATTACGGTGGCGGTATGATGCCCTCGCCTAAACAAAACAGAAATAATACTCAAAATAAAATATCCGTTATGGTTTTTCATGGATGCGGAAAATTAAAAACGTTAAGCATATTTCCATCTCTTTTCAAGGGAGAACACGTTAAGAAAAAGAAAAACGTTGAAATTTTGTTTGGGCATACCGTTACCGTTAAATTTGATCAAGCCCGTACCGTTCAAATTGATGGCGAGGTTATTGCAAACGTAACGGAATATACTGTTAAAAGTGCATTTATGACCTCTCAGGAGAAAAGACAAAAGCGAATTGGATAATAAAGGAGATATATTTATGATAGAAAAAGAAACGAGCAAAAATCAAATTTTTACTATTCCTAATTTAATAAGCCTTTTTCGTATAATCTTAATTCCATTTATTGTTTTGGCTTACTTTGCCTTTGATAACAACTATTTGGCGATTGGTCTTATTGTTTTGTCTGGCGTGTCTGACATTGCGGACGGTATAATTGCAAGAAAATACAATATGATTTCGGATTTTGGTAAAATTCTTGATCCGATTGCTGACAAACTCACGCAAGGCACGATTATAATATGCTTAGCATCGCAGTATACCTTGTTACGCCTTTTAATCATCATTTTTATACTAAAAGAAATTACTATGGGAATCATGGGAGTCTTAACCGTAAAAAGGTTTGGACAAGTTAACGGTGCGAAATGGTACGGCAAAGTAAACACGGTGCTGCTTTATGTCATTATGGGGTTACTCGTATTGTTTCCAAGAATCAACGGCACATTGGCAAACGTTATGATTGCCGCTTGCTTTATTTCGCTGGTGCTTTCTCTGTTTATGTATATAAGATTTTACAAAGGAATTTGGAAAGAGTATAAAAAAGAAAATGAACAACAGGAGGGAAACAGCGTTGGATAAGGAATTAGAGGCTTTTGCAAATAGCAAAGCTCGTGACGTTGCAATGGAAAGAACAAGGGAATATATAAAATTAATGTCCTACTATAAATGCGCGCTTATGGAGGTAGAGACAAAATTAAACGTATTAAACGAAGAATTTTCTCTACTCAATGATCGAAACCCTATAAACAGCATAAAATCTCGAATAAAATCCCCTTTATCTATTAAAGAAAAATTAGATCGTAGAGGAGATCCGATCACTTTGCAATCCATTGAAGAAAATATTGCCGATGTTGCGGGTCTACGTGTATGCTGTTCGTTTACAGAAGACGTTTATATGGTCGCAGATTCCTTATTAAAGCAAGACGATATAACGCTTATTATGAAAAAGGATTACATTAAGGAGCCCAAGCAAAACGGTTATCGAAGCTTACACCTGATTATTGCTGTTCCGATATACTTATCAAACGAAAAAAGAATGATGAAGGTCGAAATACAATTACGGACAATTGCAATGGACTTTTGGGCTAGCATAGAACATCAGCTTCGATACAAAAAAGACAGAGCATTTACAGAAAATATGGCAAGCGAATTATTAAGCTGTGCCAAAATAAGCGCAAATCTCGATGAAAGAATGAGCGGCTTAAAGCAAATGATGGAAAAATAAGGAGAAAATTTTATGGAAAGTATTTCGCCGGTAGTAAGAAAGAAAGAAAAAATATTGCGAATGGTTTTATGGGTAGCATTGGAATTGTTCGCTGTTGTATCACTTATTTTTATGGCAGTTGATAAAAATATTATGAAAGTCCTTATGTGTATTTTTACAATGCTTTTACTTACTTTGCCTTTTGTTGCCGCCAAAATATTTCATTTTGAAATGAACACTGTGTTTTTCGTCTTTTGCGAATTGTATGCGATAGGGCCAATGCTTGGGCACGTTTACAATTTGTACTATCTCACCACCTGGTGGGATGATTTGTTGCACACGTCAGGCGGTGTTGTTTTTGCTATATTTGGCGTATATATCGCTAAATTCGTCAGCAAAAACGGCGAGCCATCCCTGCTTATGACGGCAATTTTTGCCCTTTGTTTTTCTATGTCGGTAGCGGTCGCTTGGGAATTTATTGAATACGGTTGTGATCAATTGTTTGGAACAGATATGCAAAACGATACGGTTGTTTCCTTTATTCATTCGTATTTGCTCGGCGGAGAAATGGCCGAGACGGGAAATATCGACGGCATTACCGAGGTAATTATCAACGGTCAACCTCTTGGGGTAGGCGGTTATTTGGATATAGGATTACACGACAGCATGCATGATATGCTTGTGGAAACTCTCGGAGCTGTCGTGTTTATGATTATATATTTATTTGACAAGGAAAAGCATCCTATCATTTATCGCAAAAAATTAAATAACAGGATAAGCTTGAAGCAAGAAGAAATAGGAGAGAACTAACGCTAATGAAAAAAAACCAGTCCCCCTACATACAAAAAAAAGAATGTAAGTGTGATAATGAGGGTAGAATTGTCGTAGATATGAATCTCAAGGACGATACAGATTTCCTTTCGGCTTTCTCTGCAAACGAAACACCCGTTATCAGTAGTGAGGTTGCAGAATTTATTGAAAACACCACTCAATCTATTTCGCCTTACGAGCGCTTGACCTTACGCATTATAAGCGATTGTATTGACAAAACAGAGCAGCGTGTATATAAGGACGCTATCAAGGAATACTACACAGAAAGATATCGCGCAAATGACCGCGAATTAAAAATCCACAATCGAATTGCCTTGATTTTGGCAATTTTAGGTGTTTTTGTGTTAGCGTTTGCTGTTTTTTTGGATTATCGCATAGGTAGCGTTATTTGGGCAGAGGTCGTTGATATTGCCGCATGGGTATTTCTATGGGAGGCTGTGGATATAAAATTCTTCAAAGCAAGACAGCTTGCCTTGCTACAAAAGCGTAACGCTGCGTTTATTGATATGAAAATAGAATATGAAAATCCGTAAAAAACGAAGTCGTTATTACTATAGAAAACAACAAAAAAACACCTCTCAGTATTCTGAGAGGTGTTTTGGCGCGCCTTAAGGAGTTCGAATCCCTAACCTTTGGTTCCGTAGACCAACGCTCTATCCAGTTGAGCTAAAGGCGCACGACTCAATTGCCTACATATTATAGTACACAAAAAAATAAAAGTCAAACATTTAATGGGCGAAAAATACAAAAATATTGATAAATCAGTTGAAAAAATTTATAAGCCGTGGTATAATAACCACGCTAAAGCAAATATCATCAATTTTTTGAGGTGTTTATGAGAGCATGGAGATTAACTGCGCCCGGCAAAATCGAGCTTGTCGATTTGGATAGTCAGCCGGTTGGTGCAGGCTGTGTAAAAATTAAGCTTCGTTATAGCGCGATAAGCGCATCCGACCTTATGGCATATGACGGCAAGGTTTCTTTTGATGCTCCGCTTATTCCGGGCAGACAAGGAATCGGCATGGTTACCGAGGTGGGAGAGGGCGTTAAGAGCGTTGTTAGAGGCGATATAGTTGCAATTCGACCGTTCAGTGCTTGCGACGGCTGTCTTATGTGCAAAAAGGGCGACTTCGAGCTGTGCGAAAATAAGCTTGTTCGTGGTGTAAATGAGGACGGCTTCCTTTGCGATTTTGCTGTGGTAAGTGCGTCGGATGTTTATAAGCTGCCCGAGCGCATAGACAAAAAGAACGCATTACTTCTCGAGCACGTAGATATTGCTATTTCTATAATTAACAAGCTAAAGCTTGAGCGCGGCGAGCATATCGTTATAGCAGGAGCATCGTATCTTGGCATAATAATTGCGCAGCTTGCTATGAGCTATCAGGCTGTTCCTATCATAGTTGACGTGGACGACGAGAAGCTTGCCGAGGCGGCGAAGTACGTGTATTACGCATTTAACTACTCACAGGTAGATATTCGCAAAAAGGTTCTTACGCTTACAGGTGGAAGAATGAGTCAGATGGCAGTTCATCTTCATTCAAGCGCATTGCCCATTAATCAAACGCTTGCGCTGGTTGGAAAAAGCGGTAGGGTGGCAATTGCCGGCTGGGAAAACAGCGTCAACCTTTCGGGAATGGACGGTGAGCAAATTCTAGACAAGCAGCTTACCGTCGTGGGCATCAACGGCAGCAACAATAATTTCCCTGCGGCAATCAACATGATGGTAAATCACACCGTAAAAATGGACTTTGAAAATTTACCCGAGGTGAATTTTGCGGATCTTGGTGAGCTTTTTAAAAGCCAAAAGCGAATAGAAAATCGCTTTATTTACACTCGTGTAGTAATGGAATAGAATGGAAAAAATTGCAAGATTTATCGTAAAATACAGAATTTACTTTGCGATTTTATTTATAGCGCTGGCTCTTGTCGGCGCTTTTTGCAGTTCGCTTGTAAAACAAAATTACGATCTTTCAAAATATTTACCGCCAGACTCCGATACGACTCAAGGACTGGCTATTATGAAGGACGAGTTTGGACTAAGCAGCTCGGTTACCGTCATGGCAGAGATGGACGAAAATGAGCTGCCTCAGCTTAAGGGCAAGCTCGCCGCAATAAACGGAGTTCAGCTGGTAACGTTGGGCGGCTACAAGGACGGCAACGCATTGCTGAACATTACGCTTGTGGGTGATGAGTATTCAGAGAATACGCAAAACGCCTTGAATGAAATTAAATCAGCTTTGGAGGGCATGGACTACGCACTGTGCAGTGGAATAGAAACTACCGTGGATCTAAGAAAGTCGCTTGGTGCTGAAATGCCTATCATAATGGCTATCGCAATCGTTATAATCCTAGCGGTGCTTTTTATAACGTCGCGTTCTTGGCTTGAGCCGCTACTGCTTGGTATAGTTTTGCTGTGTGCCGTGCTTATAAATATGGGCAGCAATATAATTTTTGGCGAAATAAGCTATGTTACCTTTACGGTATCGGCAATTTTACAGCTTGCATTGTCGCTTGATTATTCCATAATCCTGTTGCATGCATACAACGCCCAAAAGGAAAACGGGATAAGTCGCGAAGAAGCGCTGATAAGGGCGCTTGCTCACAATATGAAGCCAATATCCAGCAGTGGACTTACGACTATTGCAGGGCTGGTTGCGCTCTTTTTTATGAGCTATACCATCGGCTTTGATATAGGTATAGTGCTTGCAAAGGGTATTTTTGTAAGCCTATTGTGCGTTATTATGTTTATGCCGGCGCTTATAATGTTCTTTGGTAAGGCTTTAAGCAAAACGGAGCATAAGGCTATTCATCTTGGCGGTGCTAAGGTAGCAAAAGCATCTGTTTCTATGCGAAAGGTCCTGCCTGCGGCTATGGTAGTGATAATAGTCTTGTCTTTCTTCCTGCAAATGGGTAATACCTATACATTTGGCATCAGCAATCAGACCGCCGAGCAAAAGGCAGTTGCCGATAGATTCGGAAATACAAATCAAGCAGTGGTTATTGTAAGTGACGATTACGCCGAGGACGTGACGGCCCAAGCTAATTTTGTCAATGCCGTATCGCAAATTAAGAACAGCCAAGGTAAGACGATTGCAAAAAGCACGATGTCGTGGGCGACTCTCGAGGTGAGCTACGACGATCTTATCGGTGCGATTGGAATAAGCGGCGCGGCATTACAGCCGTATGTCGCTCTACTTCTTGGCGATGACCAAACCGTGGGTAATTTAAGCAGGCTGTGGCAATCGTGGAACGGCGATATTTACAATATGGTTATTTCGAAAGAGATGTTTTGTATGCTATTGGGTAAAGAGAATTTCGATGATGAGGCTAGCAGAATATACGGCTTTCTTGACGAGGACGGCATCGTTACGCTTGGCAGTGCAGTAACTCAATACGGCGTATACGCAGGGGTAATGTCAAATTATGTAAACGAGAACGTTGACAAGACGCTAAGGCTTTTGCGCATTCGGCGTGAAGAAATATCCGAGGCGGTAGGTAAGGTTATTGCGCCTATTGTTGATAACGCATTAAATACGTACGGCGAAAAAGCAAGCGTGTATCAAATTCAACTACACGTAGATGAGATTTTCGGTTCTTTGTGCGGAGTGCTTTTTGGCTCGGATACTCTAAAGGTGTATGATTTTTACGATATGCTTCATGGGCAAAACGGCAAGATTTTGCAGCTTATTCTTACGGACGAAATGCTTAGCGCGGCAAGCGGCACGTATTTACCCGAGACACTCGTGGACGGAGTAAGGCAGTTGGATGAGGACGCAAAGATTACCGTGCGCGACCTTTTGCATTATGTATATACAGAGGGCGAGAGTTTAATCCAAAGCGGGTCGGTTAGCCAAACGGCGGTAGCAACCTGCTCGCTGATTTACCTCTTTGCGGATCTGTGCGATACTGTGCTTAGCGAGGCTCTTTGCGCCTTGCTTGATGGGCTAAAGAGTAATTTTGTCGGAGCTGAGCATGGCAGAGTTGTACTTGTTATGGATTTGCCGCAGACAGGTGAGGATACGTTTATAGCAATAGATGAGATAAAGAAGCTGGCCAATCAGCATTTTGGCATAAATAACTATCTTGCAGGCGAAAGCGTAACGTACAAGGACATAGCGATGACGTTTGACAGAGACCTGCTTGTTATAAATATAATAACGGTTGTTTCGATTCTATTAATAATAGCGGTACTATTCCGTTCACTTCTTTTGCCTGTGATTCTTGTACTGATTATTCAGGGCGGAATTTGGATAACGATGGCAATACAGTTTATTGCGGGCAATCCCATTTTCTTTATGTCGTACATAATATGTATGTGTATTCAGATGGGTGCGACAATTGACTACGGTATACTTATTTCCAGCAATTACCGCATAAATCGAGCCACCATGGATAAGCTGACCGCAGCGATAGAGTCGGTAAAGACGGCAATGCCTACGATTATAACATCGGGCACCATTTTGGTGGCAGCAGGCTTTATCATCGGATTTGTGTCGAGCATTATGCCTATTTACTCTATCGGTAGGCTTTTGGGTCTTGGTGCAATAATTTCAATATTGCTTATAGTCTTTTTGCTCCCCGCCGCGCTGTATTTGCTGGATAAGCCTATTTCAGCGACCACCAAGGACGGCGTGGTGCCCAAAGAATAATAAAAGATAATCACCAATAAAAATACGGTTCTTTTTTGTGCCCACAAAACATATAATTCGGTATGAAAAAGTTCTGTTTTTTTGTTTTATCCGTGGTAATTATGTCAATGCTTGTCGGTTGCGACAATGGACTAACTAAGCATCAAAAGCTCGTTTCGGAATACCGTGACGACTATCTTGTGGGCAGTAGTGAAAGCTTTTGTGCCGAGGCAGTAACCGGCTACCGTGAAAATCCCTTCTCCATTGACGGCATTTCGTCCGAAAATAAGACGGATTTCTTTTTGCTGACCCTTACGCCCAAGTCTTACGACCCGACAAGGGAGTACGGGTACTCAGTGAATATCGCCGGCAAAACGTACGAGGGAAGCTTTAATAAGCACCCGTTTGAGAATACGTATTCCTTCGAGCTTAACGTCAGGCTTAGCGGCGGCACGGTAGCAGTTACGGTTGACGGCGAGGAAATCTCTCTTACGTCTATCAAAACCGAGCAATTTATTACACCCGAAAAAGCGTTCGAGATTGCTGTTGATAGATTGGACAGTACGGCAATCGTAAAAGGCGGCAAGTACGAAATTTACGTTCGCCTTATAGAAAATCCCATCAACGCGTCGGGCGGCTTCTTTTGGTACGTTGCGTTCGTGGATGAGAGTGGAGAAACGGTAGCCGTTTTGATTCAGCCCGAAACGTTGGAGATCGTCGCCGTCAGGGAATAAAAAAGCAAAAAGTTTTATAAATTTGTATAAAGGTATTGATTTTGTGTTGACCTAACTCGATTTTTGTGTTATAATGCAAAATAACACAAGAGTAGGGAGTGGCAGGATGGAGCAGCCTTCTATAAGGAAAGTGATATTAAAAACCGCAGTCTTCACGGTAGCAGCGTTACTGCTTGCCTGTGTTATGGTTGCGGTTATTGTTTTATTTTGCTTTCCTCTTGGCGGCTACAAATTCTCGGTAAATCTCGGTTTAGAGCGCAGCGCTTTAGTCTTTGCCGAGAAGTATGCCGATAAAGGCAATATTGACGGACTCGTGTATTGTGTCGAGCTTGACGAGGAGCTTTTTTCTTCCACCGGCAAGCAAAAGTACGCCGATAAAATGATTGCTCACACCGAGGAGTTTTTCGAATACGAGGACGTCTACGCTTATTTCGATAAGCTTGACGAGTACTATCTTGATAACTCGCCTGCATATACGCACGTGGGGCTTTATAGCTATTACGAATACGTGGTAAGCTGTAATTACGTGGCAAGGTGTGCGGTTGGCGACGGCGACAATATACTCTTGGACGGCGAAGAGGTTGGCGTAGTCAACGTGCCGTACGGCGAGCTTAACGAAGCTCAAACTGCCATAGTTTATTCAGCAGTTGCAAAGGCGATTGCAAGCGGCAATATGGACGTGGGCTTGCTTTACGATGATGGTGGCTTTACCGAGTTTTATACTGAATTATCAGATAGCGTGCCTCAGTTTTTGGATTCGCTTGGTGGTAGCGATACCTTACAAACGCTCTTTCTTATGCGTAGCGTAATAAGTGTAGCGGACGAAATAGGCAAGCTTTTCGACAGCCTCGGCATAGATATTTCTGCAGACTGGCAGTGCATAAACGACTATACGTATGGCGGCAGTACATTGCATGACGCATATACTGCACTGTACTTAGATTATATCAAAGGATAATTTACCAAAAGGAGAGGATATATGGAAAACAAGATCATAAGCAACGGACTTACCTTCGATGACGTTTTGTTGATACCCGGCGAATCGCACGTTTTGCCCAAGGACGTGGATATTTCTATCAAGCTTTCGGACAAGGTTAAGCTTAATATTCCCCTTGTCAGCGCGGCAATGGATACGGTAACCGAAGCTAACCTTGCAATTGCAATGGCAAGAGAGGGCGGCATGGGTATTATTCATAAAAATATGAGTATCGAAGCGCAAGCCGAGCACGTAGATAAGGTTAAGCGCAGTGAGCACGGAGTAATCTCCGACCCGTTCTTTATCGGACCGGACAAGCTTGTAAGCGACGCATTGGCTCTTATGAGCAAGTACAAAATCAGCGGCGTTCCCGTCGTGGAAAATGATAGACTTGTGGGCATTCTTACCAACCGTGACCTTAGATTCGAGACCAACTTCAATCAGCCCATTCGCAACGTGATGACAAAAGACGGACTTGTTACGGCTCCCGTAGGTACTACCTTAGAGGAAGCAAAGCGTATCCTTGGCAAGCACCGTATCGAAAAGCTTCCCCTGGTTGACGACAACTTTATGCTTAAGGGGCTTATCACAATCAAGGATATCGAAAAGGCTATCAAATATCCCAACTCCGCAAAGGACGCTAAGGGCAGATTGCTTGTTGGCGCGGCAGTAGGCGCAGGCAAGGACGTAATCGACCGTGCTTCTGCTCTTATAGCGGCAGGCGTTGACTGCCTGGTAGTAGATACCGCACACGGCCACAATATCGGCGTAATTAACACGGTAGAAAAGGTTCGCAAGCATTTTCCCGACGTTACTCTCGTTGCGGGCAACGTAGCAACCTATGCGGCGGCAGAAGCACTTTTCAAGCGCGGCGCAGACGTAGTTAAGGTTGGTATTGGCCCCGGCTCCATTTGCACAACTCGCGTGGTTGCAGGTATCGGCGTTCCGCAGGTTACCGCTATTATGAACTGTGCTGAGGCGGCAGACAAGTACGGCAAGACCATTATTGCTGACGGAGGTATCAAGTACAGCGGCGACATCACCAAGGCAATCGGTAGCGGCGCACACGCAGTTATGATCGGTTCACTCTTTGCAGGTACAACCGAAAGCCCGGGTGAGCTTGAAATCTATCAGGGCAGAAGCTTTAAGACGTATCGCGGTATGGGCTCGCTTGGTGCAATGGCTCTTGGCAGCAAGGACAGATACTTCCAAGACGATGCTAAAAAGCTTGTTCCCGAGGGCGTTGAGGGTCGTGTTCCGTACCGTGGAGCGCTCAGCGAAATCGTGTACCAGCTTCTCGGCGGCTTGCGTGCAGGTATGGGTTACGTTGGTCAGCCCACCATCAATGACCTTCGTCAAAAAGCGCAGTTCGTGCAAATCACAGGCGCAAGCTTGATTGAGTCCCATCCGCACGATATCGTTATCACTAAGGAAAGCCCCAACTATAGCCCTAAGTCTATGTAGCATTTACAAATTTTGATTTGATATGCATCCATAGGTCCATGCGTCCTTTGGATGCATTTTGATTTTCTTTACGCATGAAAGAAAGTATCATACTTTTCAGATTATTTTTTTCGGGTACAAATATTACGTTTTATTAAAAAAGCAAGATGCACCGATTGTATGTAAAATCTTATTTATTATGGCTTTAATTGACGAAATCTTAGCAAATAATCAAAAAACGCTTGACAATTGTTACAATGTACATTTGATATTATACAATAGGTTTGCAATGTAAAAGCAAGCCTATTTTTTTATTGCAAATATTTTAGGGTTTGCCTTTATAGGGCAGACCCATTTTTTATTTTATTAAGGAGGTAAGACTA
>SVHR01000025.1 GCA_015055705.1 Clostridiales bacterium
AAAGGCAGATATAGCTGAGGTCACAAAGGGCAGATACTTGTTTTGCGACGGAGCGCACGGCGCACATTTTCCGTTTAGAACAGACTTGTTCCCAACCTCGTTTTCCTCTTTTGCGGACGCAACAAATCTTAGCGCGCACAAAACACTTCCTGCGTTTACGCAAAGTGCCTTTTTAGCAGTAAACAACGACGAGCTTATAGGCAAAATTGACGAGGCTCTTGACCTTTTAGGTACGACCAGCCCCTCTTACGTTTTGCTTGGCGGCTTGGAGTACGCCGCTTGCTATACCTACCAAAACGCAAGTCATTACGATAGGCTGGTTGCGGCAATTAATGATCTTAAATCCAAGGTGCCTACATTAGCAAACGATGACATAACGAGAGTTGTTGTAGATGCTTTTAGAATGGGTCTAAGTGGCGAGGAATTATATTATAGGTTAAAAAAACGCGGTATCGTAGCAGAGAAATACGATCACAGATACGTGGTATTTATCGTTTCGATATGCGACACGCCGCAGGATATCAATATATTAAAGGACGAACTATGCGAGGCAAGTTTATTACGTTAGAGGGCTGTGACGGCTCGGGCAAAAGCACGCAAATCGAGATGCTAAAGGGCACTCTTGCGGCAAAAAATATTCCGTTTGTTTTTACCCGCGAGCCGGGCGGAACGGTAATTTCCGAGCGCATCAGGGAAATAATTTCGGACCCATCGCTTAGCGAGATGGACTATTATACCGAGCTTCTTTTGTACACGGCCGCTCGCCGTCAGCATACCGCGGAGTTTATTACGCAACAGCTCAAAAAAGGCAAGCACGTCTTTTGCGACAGATACGTGGACTCTACCGTTGCCTATCAGGGATACGGCAGGGGGCTTGACGTAGAAATTATAGATTTTTGCAATAGGCTTGCGCTCGGCGACGAAAAAATCGACCTTACGCTCTTTTTTGATTTGTCGCCCGAGGAGGCGTTTGCACGCAAGGGCGGCGCAGACAAAAGCGACAGATTAGAGTGCGAGACTATGGACTTTTACACCAGGATATACGAGGGCTACAAAAAAATAGCTGTAGAAAACGAGCGAGTTGCGGTAGTTGATGCAAGAGGAACGGCAGACGAGGTTCACCGCAAAATGCTTGCAATTTTAGAGCAGAGAGGAATTTTATGACGTTTTCGCAGGCGGTAAAGCGCAATCAGACCTTTGCTCAGCTTAGGGCAGAGGCAAAAACGAATACGCATTCGTATATGATTGTTTCACCGGATACGGTGACGAGTCAGCTGTTTGCGCTGTCGTTGGTGTCGCTTTGTACGGGTAAAAGTGAGGAGCAGATAGAGGAAAGTGCCGACGTCTACTTTTTGCCGCAGGGCGAAAAGGTGCTTATTTCGGACGCAGACTTCATTACCTCGCAGGTGCATATTATGCCCACCGTGCTTGACAAAAAATACTTTATAGTTCGCAATGCCGAGACCACCAACGAGGCCGCACAAAACAAGCTGCTTAAAACGCTGGAGGAAGCGCCCGAAACGGCAGTTATTATTTTACTTTGTGCCAACGAGTACGCAATGCTTCCCACCGTAAGGTCGCGTTGCCGCATTATAAGACCGTCGGCGTATAACGACGAGGTAGTAAGCGAGGTGCTAAGCGGCGAGTACGGTGAGGTGGACAATCCGTCCTTTATTGTGGCGATGGCGGACGGAAGTTTATCAAGGCTTCAAGCGGCGGTGTTGGGCGGAACCGAAGCCTTGGATATTGCGCTCAATCTTATGGTCTACATGCGCAAAAGCGGCGAAATTTTACCGTACGCCACACGGCTTATTGCAAAAAAGGATAGGCTTACAGAGATAATAGACTGTATCGAGCTTATCTTGCGTGATTGTATGGTGGTTTGGTATCGTCCCGAGCATATCAAGCTTAAGGGCAACGTAATGGACATACGCGAGCTTTCGTCGCACTACACGCCCGAGGCGGTAATCAGAATTTTGCCACATGTGTCACGTGCCCGTAAGCGACTTGCAAATGCGGGCAACGTAAGCAGTGTAGTCGACCAATTATTATTTTCAATTTTGGAGGAAAAAGCAAAATGCCAAAGGTAGTTGGCGTAAAATTTAGCAACACAGCTAAAATATATTATTTCGAGCCGGGCGAGCATGAATTTACGCAGGATTGTGGCGTAATTGTGGAAACAGCGCGCGGTATCGAATACGGAACGGTGGCGCTTTTGCCCATGGACGTATCCGAGGACAAAATTGTGGGACAGCTTAAGCCCATTATTCGTGTGGCAACGCCAAAGGACACAGCTCAGTACGAGGAGCTTGAGGCACGTAGGGTTGAAACTATGACAATTGCTCACGAAAAAATTAAGGCAAGCGGGCTGGATATGAAGCTTGTGGACGCAAAATACAACTTTGACGGACAAAAGCTGGTGCTGTACTTTACGGCAGACGAGCGAGTGGACTTCCGTGAGCTTGTGCGCGAGCTGGCCTCCACCTTTCATACCCGAATCGAGCTTAGACAAATCGGAGCAAGGGACGAGTGCAAGATGCTTGGCGGAATAGGACCGTGCGGCAGGCCGTGCTGTTGTGCGGCTCATGCGCACGACTATGCGCACGTGTCCATCAAGATGGCAAAAAATCAAGGACTTGCACTAAATCCCGGCAAAATCAACGGCTTGTGCGGTAGCCTTATGTGCTGTCTTGAATACGAAAATGAGTATTACACCGAGGTCAACAAGCTCATGCCCAAGGTAGGCAGCGAGGTTCCTTTGGCTGACGGCGCAAAAGGTGTGGTAACGGCAATCAATCAGCTAAAGAAGACAGTTACTGTAAAAACTCAAAACAAGGATGACAGCTTTACCTATTCTACGGTTACGCTTGACGAGCTAAACGCTTACAAGGAAGCGGATACGGAGGGTCAAAACGAAGCTGACTCTAACGAAACGGTAATTGAGGCGGAGAATATCGGGGAGCAGTCCGAGTCTGTCGAGGATAGCTTAGAGCAAGACTCGCAAAAGCCTGAGACTATTCCCGACGGTCAGGAAAATCGCGGCAAGGGCGAGCATAGACGCGGCAGAGAGGGTGGCAAGCGTCCCGGCGGCAAAAATAACGCTCGTGAGGGCAAGCCGCCGCAAGGCCCGGGTGAAAATTCGGACAAGGGTAAAAACCGCCATCACGGAAACGGAAATCGCAATAACAAAAAACGCGGCGATAGACAGGAAAAAGTGCAGCAAAGCAAGCCCGAATAAAACTAAAAAATTTTTATAAATAAACTTAGAAAAACTGTTTACAAATATAAAATTGTATGGTACAATATGTATACCACTAAGGTGGTAATATTAAAGAAGGAGAAAAGAGTTATGCCCAGAATTATTAGTGACGAATGTATTGCATGCGGAAGCTGCGAAGCAAGCTGCCCTGTAAATGCAATTGCAATGGGTGCTGCCCATTTCGAAATCAACGAAGCTGAGTGCATCGATTGTGGTGCGTGCGAGGGAGCTTGCCCGGTAAGCGCTATCAGCGAGAAGTAACAAAAAATTTAGAAAAAGAGGGTCCTTATTTTTGGGGACTCTCTTTTTCTATAAGACAAGGTGGTGTAAATGATAGACAAAGGATATGCCGAGGGCTTGCTCGGCGGCGAAACGAGATGCGCCGTAATCAAGGGTGACAAAAAATTTACCAGCACAAAGCGAGGAATCGCTCCGCTTATCGAGCTTGCAGGTAGCGGCGAGGACTATAGCGGCGGCTTTGCGGCAGACCGAAAGGTGGGCAAGGCGGCGGCACTTATATATGCACACGTGGGCATTCGTACGCTTTATGCCGCGGTGCTTAGCAAGGCGGCACTTTCGGTGCTGGATAGATACGGTATAGAATACGCTTATGGCACGCTTGCCGAGTACATAATCAACCGTAGTGGCGACGGACTGTGCCCTATGGAACAAACTGTGCGCAATATCGACGACCCGGACGAGGCACTGATTAAGCTACAAGAAACGGTGCAAAGGCTACAAGCAAAAGCATAACGAAGCCATAAATATTTGCAAATCCCCATTGACAAACGGTGGGGATTTTGCTATAATACAAGCAACTAAATTAAAGTAGAGGTTTTTATGAAGGTAATTTTGATAAAGGACGTAAAGGCACAGGGCAAAAAGGGTGAGGTAATCGAGGTTAGTGACGGATATGCGCGCAACTTTTTGCTGAAAAACAATCTTGCCATCGAGGCTACGAGCGTAAACCTTAACAGCCTAAAAATTTCTCAGCAGGCGGCAGACCATCGCAAGGCGGTAGAAAAGGCGGAAGCTAAGGAGCTAGCTAAAAAAATCGACGGAATGAGCGTTACCGTACAGCTCAAGGTGTCCGAAACGGGTAAGATTTTTGGTGCGTTAAATACTCAGGCGATTTCGGACGCGCTTGCTAAGCAGGGTATTAATATCGACAAAAAGAAGATTGTCTTGCCCGAGCCTATTAAGACCGTAGGCACGCATACCGTTACGGTCAAGCCGTATGCAGAGGTATCAGCGTCGCTTAAGGTTGTCGTAGAGGGCATTTGATGGGATTTTTCTCTTGGATAAAAAAGAATAAAGCACCTGCGCCTATCGGACGAAAGCCCAAGGTTGCGCTCTGCCTTGGCGGTGGCGGCGCTCGCGGCTTTGCTCATATAGGTGTGCTAAAGGCTTTTGACGAGGCGGGCTTTGACTTTGATATGTGCGTAGGCACAAGCGTGGGCAGTCTTGTCGGGGCCTTTTATTGCTCGGGCATAGATATACAGCACCTTGTGGAATATTCGCACGAGCTGCAAATAGGCGACGTCAAAACCACAAGGCTGGGCATATTTTCGGACGCGCAGTCCATAGGCAGAATTTTTACGCGCCGTATGGGCAATATGAATATAGAGGATATGCTAAAGCCGTTTGCGTGCGTGGCGGTAGACCTTGTTTCGGGCAAGGAGGTTGTCTTTGATAGGGGAAGCGTGGGGGACGCAATCAGCTCGTCCTGCGCCGTACCCATCGTGTTTAAGCCGGTTGTGCTGGGCGAGCGTCACCTTGTTGACGGTGGCGTACTAAACAACATTCCGGCATCGGTGTGCAAGATGCTTGGTGCGGATTTCGTGGTTACGGTAGACGTAAATCCTACCCGCGGCGAAGGAACTAAGGAGCTTGGCACGCTGGATATTCTCAAGGCAACGTATAGAATTATGTCGGCGCACACCTCGGTAGAGGGGCTTAGAATGTCTGACGTAATTGTGGCAACCGACCTGTCTAAATACTCTGCCGCAAAAAAAGAGGGCTACGAGGAAATGATTAAGCTTGGCTACGATGCCGCAAAGGAAAAAATCGCAGATATTCAAAAGCTGTTCGACACCGAGATTTTTTAGTCGGTACGTTTTGGAGAGATTATGAAAAAATTCTTATTATTTATTTTTAGCTTTATATTTGCACTTAGCTGTACTGCTACCGCTAATTTTGGTACGGTAAAGGCGGACGAAACGGATGTAGAGGGTGTGATTGAGTACGGCTCGCTTACCGTTCACTTTATCGACGTCGGTCAAGGCGATGCGTGTGTAATCGAGCTTCCAGATGGGAGAACTATGATTATTGACGCGGGCGAAAATAATAAAAGCACCGAAGCAAAGCTTGATGAGTACATAGCCGCTAATATTCCCGACAGCGATGGGGATGCTAGCCAATTCTACTTTGACTTTGCAATTATGACCCACTCGGACGCAGATCATATTGGCAGTATGGATTATATTTTACAAAACTACCCTGCACGTACCGTGTACCGTCCCAATGAGGAATGCAAAAACGATAAGTACTGCGACGGTGACCCCGCAAACGTTGGCGACGAGGCAAACGAGTGCTTTTGGGGCGACAGTCACGGCAGTAAGACTACCGTTGCGTATCATTGGGCATTATATAGAGCGTACGAGTCGGCAGAAAAGGTGATTGTTACCAATCCGTACGACGACACGCAAAACGTAATTACGTCCTCGTCCGACAAGGCTCACGAGGAGTATCAAATCAACTTTTATGCTCCGCTTTCGTCGGAGTACGACGACCACAACAACTATTCGCCTATAATCGTAATCGACTATCAGGGTAGAAGCATAGTACTTAGCGGCGATGCCGAGGCTCAGTGCGAGGCAGAGTTCGTTGCGGCGGCTCGCGGCGGCGAGGGCAGATACGCAAGGTTTGCCGATTTTAGTGCAGACGTAATCAAGCTTGGCCATCACGGAAGCCGCACAAGCAGCAGCGAGGACTACCTTAACGTAATGACCAAAAGCGAGTTACGCAATGAAATTTTTGTAATAATCAGCTGCGGTGAGGGCAACAGCTACGGGCATCCGCACTCCGAGGTTTTGTCGCGCATTGCTGATATGGGATTTAGCAGCGACTATATTTTGCGCACCGATTTGCTGGGTGACGTAGTGGTGTCTATTGGTGAGGTCGACGGAGAGTATCAAGTAACCTACGGTGACAAAACCGGCGGTACGGGTAATGGGAATGATGTCAATGGAGGTAATAGCGGCGAAAATAGCGATGGTGGCGAGAACGAAGATATGTCTAAAGACGATGCTGACGAACCCGAACAGCCCAAAGAACAAGACGAGTATTTAGACCCTATTTCTAAAATTATGGACGAACTTAAAAATTTCTTTACCTGTGGTTCGATTACTTTTACTGGCGGCGGTGGCGGCGGCACTTTTATGTGGATTGGTGCAGCAACAGCGGTGGCGCTCGCTATGGTGTTAATTCGCAAACAAAAGCCGAAAAAACAATAATTGGAGAAAACAATGATTTCGGAAGAGGAATTTTTGGCAAGCTATGATCCGTCCAAGTACAAGCACCCCTCGGTGGCGGTGGACTGCGTGGTTTTTCGAGGAGGCAAAATTTTGCTCGTGCGCCGTGGCGGACACCCCTATAGGGGACTGCTTGCGCTCCCGGGTGGCTTTATCGAGGAGGGCGAAAGTGCAGAGCAGGCGGCTAGACGTGAGCTTAAGGAGGAAACGGATATTTCGGTAGTAAGGCTGCGCCAATTCGGCTTTGCGTCCACCCCGGGTCGTGACCCACGCGATTGGAATATCAGCCTCGTATTTACGGCGGTTGCCGTAAGCGATACGCCAAGGGGCGGTGACGATGCCGCCGACGCGGCTTTCGCCGAGGTAGCCTTGGCGGGAAACACGCTTACCGTTGACGGAATGGATATCACGCTTGATATTGTGCTTAACGACAGCAACGAGCTTGACTTTGACAAAACAAAGATAATAAAGGATGGAGTTCTGGCGTTTGACCACGCAAAAATTATCGCCGCAGTGCTTATAAAAGGCTTCAACTGCTCGGGCAAATAGCGTTTTCTTCGTTCGGCTTTATTTCAAAAAACTTATCTAAAACGTGAAATTACCGAGGATTATCAAAAATCGTATCGAATTTGCTTGATTTTTTGCTTTTGATATGTTATATAATAAGAACAATAATAAAAGGAAGGTTAAATAAAAACTTCAATGGACCCTGCCAGTCGGTGTTTAACACTTATTTCGTCAGTTAGTTCTAATGACTATGCTTGGATTATAGTTGTGCTAGTATTGCTACTCGTATTCTCTGCGTACTTTTCGGGTACTGAAACGGCGTACACGTCGTGCAACCGTATAAGGCTTAAGAGTATCGAAAGCAACGAGCCAAAGCGTGCCAAAAAGGCAACCAAGATACTAAAGCAGCTTGATAATTACGACAGGATACTTTCGACAGTGCTTGTCGGCAACAATATAGTCAATATTGCGGCTTCGTCGCTTTCAACGGTGCTTTTCGTTGCGGTTTTAGCGGGCAAGGAGGATCTTGCACCCGCAATTTCGACTATCGTAATGACGGTGATCGTGCTTATTTTTGGCGAGGTTGCGCCTAAAACGTACGCAAAGGAGCATCCCGAAGCGTTTGCTATGACGTTCCTGCCGATTATGTCCTTCTTTACTGTACTGTTTTTCCCCATAACGTGGTTGCTTTCGTTTATCAAAAAGCTGTTTGGCAGCAAGAAGGAAGCGTCCATCACGAGTGAGGAGCTTATTACCGTAGTAGAGGAAGCAAAGGCCGAGGGCGAAATTGACGAGCACGAATCGGAGCTTATACGTTCGGCAATCGAGTTCGACGACCTTGACGTATACGATATTATGGTTCCGCGCGTAAACGTGGTTGCGATTGCAGACGACGCAAGCATGGAGGAAATCGCCGAGATTTTCTCGCAAAAGGGTTATTCGCGCTTGCCCGTATATCACGAGAGCATAGATTCCATAATCGGTATAATTCATATTAAGGATTTCTACGAGCTGTACAACGATAACAAGACGGATATCCGTCCCATCATTCAAAACAGCATCTGCGTATCCAGCAATATGAAAATCAGCGCATTGCTTCGCTTGCTTCAAAAAAGCAAGATTCACCTTGCTGTCGTTATTGACGAGTTCGGCGGCACCGAGGGTATAGTTACTCTTGAGGACGTAATCGAGGAGCTTGTCGGTGAAATTTACGACGAGCATGACGAGGTCGAGGAGCTTATCACCTGCCAAGAGGACGGTACTTGGATTGCAAGCGGCTCCGAAAATCTTGCCGAGCTGTTTAGGCTTGTGGGCAAAAACGTCGATACCGCCGAAGAGTTTGAGTCTACAACGGTAGGCGGTTTCGTTACCGAGGAGCTAAAGTGCATACCGGGTCAAGGTGAGGAATTTATGTACGAAAATATCAAGTTTACCGTTCTTAAGGCAGACGGCCGAAAGGTAAACGAGGTTAAGGTTGAGGTTCTTCCCATAGAGGAAGTAGAACAAGAGGAATAATCAGATAAAAATCTGTCCTAACTGAGGGCAGATTTTTTTGTGACTTTTTCAAAAAAAGGGTATTGACAACACTGGGTTTGTATGGTACAATTTAACAAATAATATGGTTACGTGCTTGCGTTTTTTGTGCAAGCGAAGCCAAATAAAAAAAGGAGAATAATAATGAAGAAATTTCTTGCAATTATTTTTGCGCTTATGATTTCGCTGGTTACCTTTGCAATGGTTGCTTGCGAAGATCCTGATGAAGATGAAAATGATGATAAGCCTCCCGTTTATAACACTATTGATACCGAGACCTTTGCTACGGCTATCGAGGCTTGCGTGGATGTATCAAACTACATAGGCGTTCAGGGGTACAAATTTATTTTGAATGATTATACAGAGACTCTTTTTTATTTAGGCAAAGATGTTTCGGATTCATCACTCAGCGGTACAATTAATTACGCAGACCTTAGTGACGTTGAGATAAGCTTCAACGTTGATATGATCGATAAATATATCTATAATGAAGAAGCTAATGGTGAAGAAACGGATGAGTCTCAAATAAAAGTCAACGGTTACCTTTACGACGAGGGACTTTTTGTAGATGTGGTTACAGATATGGGCGAAGAACAGTTTGTTCAAAAGAAATGCACCGGTGATTTTACCAACGATTTAGAGAGCGTAATTGAAATGCTTATGCCGCTTGAGAACAATCCGCCTTTTATAAGAGGCGGCGATATCGAGATACCCCAGGAGGATATTGCCGATGCCGTTATGGAAATGCTCTACCAAAGTATTTGTCATTACACCGGAATGACGCAAGAGGAGCTGTTGGCTGCGGATGAAAATGGCTATGCCGAGGCTACCTTTTGTCAGTCACTTGGTCACTATGTTTTGGATATAAACCTTCCCGAAACAGATGTTGAGGATAATGGGCAAACAATATCACTTCATTCTCTTAATCTAAAGGTAGAATTTTATGTAAAAGAAGGTCGATTAACCAAGGTTGTCGTAGATTATGGCTTTAAAATGATGAGCCATTTTGCGCGTAAGATTAGTTTTAGTATCGAAGAGACAGCCGAAAAAATTGTTAAGCCCTCAAATCCCAACAGTTATATCGAGGTTACCTACGAGGATGAAGCCTTTGAAGGAATATTTGCCGAGCTCAAAATGGGCTACGACGCCGTAATGGAAGCCGTAACAGTTTTTTCGGATAGTCGCGACAACACCTTGGAGTTTTACGCTAGTAGCCAATACGAGGTCAGCTACAATGATGGCTCTACCAATACGCTTACGTTCCCCACTAATAACACGGTTTTAATAGGTGACGGTGAAAGCAGTCAGCTTTTTGAGATACAGATTATGTATTCGATAATAATCGTTGCGGCAAGTGACGATGGCACCACCTATTTGTTTATGTATACAGAGGCAACCGAGGAAGATCCGGCATATTTTGTAATAATGGACATTATAACGCAAGAGATTATCGGTATTGCGTACGAGGTAGAAGCGGGCCTTACACAATAGATTATTGGTATTGCACGCCTAAGTTATGCGTAATAGCTTATAGTACAAACACATAAAAACAACACAAGTTAAGCTAAACCGCCAAACAGGCAAATACATACAAAGCAGTCTGAAATGCACCCCAAAAGTTAGATGCTAATGGAGGTGCTTTTCACTTTTTCATATTCATTGATAAGCCGCTAGCAAATTTTTTCAAAAATGGTATTGACAACAATGGATTTGTTTTGTATAATTAAATAGATTATATGGTTGCGTGCTTGCGATTTTTGTGCAAGCCAAGCCAAATAAATAAAGGAGAATAATAATGAAAAAATTTCTTGCAATTATTTTCGCGCTTATGATATCGCTGCTTGCTTTTGCGGTTGTTGCTTGTGATAAGCCGGAAGATAACGACCCTGTTTATAACACTATTGATACCGAGACGTTTGCTTCGGCAATTGAGGCTTACGGTGACATATCAAACTACATAGGCGTTCAGGGCTATAAGCTTGATTTAGATATCGATGTCGAGCAGGCTTTTTTGGATGTAAATGAAGAATATGAAACAGTAGAGGGCAAACAAGTTATGGGCGCGTCGTTAAGCGGTTTGCTTAATTACGCCGATCTTAGCGATGTTCAGTTTAGTCTTGACTTAAGCTCGATCCAAAAGGCGGTTTTTGACGAAGAGACTGAAGAGTTTGCAACAAGCGCGAAGTTTTATCTTTACGACGAGGGACTTTTTGTCGATACGGTTATTGATTTTGGCGAAGAGCAGCTTGTCGAAAAGTCATGCATAAGAGATTTTACCAACGATTTTGAGAGCGTAGTAGAAATGCTTATGCCGCTTGAGAGCAATCCGCCCTTTATTGCAGAAAGCGATACCGAGATGACCGAGGAGGAGCTTACCGCCGCGGTTATGGGTGTGCTTGACGAATATATTTACGCTGAAACCGGAATGACGTTTGAGGAGCTTTTGGCATCAGATGAGGTTAGCTCTGCAACGGCGACGATGGAATATCTGTCCGAAAAGCTGGCAATTACCTATTGCGCTTCGCTTGGTCATTACGTTTTGGAAATAAATATACCGGAAGCCGTTGAATTGGAAATAGAAGATGCTACAATTGAGCTGCCTGCATTCAATCTCAAGGTGGGGCTTTTTGCTAAGGAAAATCGCATTACCAAATTCACCGTAGATTTTAACCTTGCGGTTGAAGAGGATTCTGTTCAGGTTAGCTTCAGCTGTGGCGAATCTACCGAAAAAATTGTTAAGCCGACAAGCATCGAGGATTATGTCGAGGTTTCCGCTGAGGACGAGGGCGCGCTTCTTACCGAGATAAAAGTGGGCTACGAAGCCTTAATGGAGGGCGTAGCAACAATATCCGCAAGCCGCGACAACACCTTGGATTTCTACGCTAGCAGCCAATACGAGGTAGAGTTTATCGATGGTGCTGAAGCTTGCGCGCTTACGTTCCCCACTAATAACACGATTATGATAGGTGACGGTGAAGACAGTCAGCTTTTAGAGGTTCAGTTTATGTATTCGGTAATTATCGTTGCGGCAAGTGACGATGGTGCTACTTATTGCTTTACGTATACAGAGGCAACCGAGGAAGAGCCGGCATATTTTATTATAGCGGACCTTGCAACGCAAGAGATTATCGGTATTGCGTTTGCAGTAGAAGCGGATCTTGGAGCGTAATAGATTGTTGAAGCTGCGTATGCAGTTGAAGACATTGACAAAACAAAACAGCAAAATATCCACGTTTTTAGCGTGGATATTTTTAGTGAAAAATTTAACCAAAAATTTCACAATATACACTGCAAAAATATATGTCTTTATATAGTATAATAGTATCATTAAATTTAAGGAGCGAAAAATGAAAAAGTTTTTTGGCTTTATAATTGCGATAGCTGTGGCGCTTACGGTGGGCTTTACGTTCAAGATTGCATCGGGCGATTTTGATGCGAAGCAAAGCACAGTTGTAGCGGCGGATACGGTTGCAAACGAGGGAATGACCTTTATAACCCAGACAGATGCGTTGGGTAAAGAGGTTCAAATTGAGGTTACGCACGACACAAAAAACGGCAGATACGTAATGATTGACGAAACCCGTAATATCTTTTTGCAGGATCTCCATAATGGAGAGGAAATGACGGGAGAGTATCTTAGCATAAAGGATGACGGAAGCGAAAGCTTTGAGGATATAGCTGTATCTGCTTGGAGCAACATGCTTAAAATATACGATTTTTATGCTGAGGGCGGCGTAGGCGAGCCTATATGCGGCGTTGACGGCGGCAACAACGATAAAAGCGGAGATTACGATCTTCCTTCGGACACTGAGTTTGTTGTTATTGTTTGCATTCATTACGGACGAAATTATAACAATGCGTATTGCTCACCCGACATCGAAAATAAAACGTCGTATGTTGTAATCGGTGACGGCGGCGGTTGGGGCGGTACGCTTGACAGACCGGCAAGAGCGTTGGATGTGCTTGGTCACGAGTATCAGCACGCGCTTACCAAGTACTATGCCGGCATGGAGTACGAGGGTGAGTCGGGCGCAATCGACGAGGCTATTTCGGATATAATGGGCTCGGTTATCGAGGGAAAAACAGGAGATGATTTTTGGAATATTTGCGAGGACGGTGTAAATACTCGCTATGGTGATAATTTACGCTCCAGTATAGGCGGTACCAGAAATCAAAGATACAGCTTAGCGGAAAAATACGTTTGTGCCGAGAGAGGCCACGGTACCGGTAGACATACGCAAGACGGTTGTGATTACAACGGAGTTCACTACAACAGCACCATTCTTACCCATATGCAATACAACATATGGTCCGAAATGCCTGAATATTTCACTAACGAGAGAATCGGCAAGCTTTGGTTTGATACAATGCGTAAGCTTGATATTAACTCAGATTTTAATGACTTCGCAGAAAAGTTTTTGCTTACCGCGATCGAGCAGGAATTCAGCGCAGAGGCAATTAACACCATGGTAGAATGTATGCAGGAAACCGGGTTTGATATAGAGGCTCCCCATACCGTAACCTTTGTGGATTATGACGGCACCGAGCTGGCTTCTTATACGGTTAGGGACGGCGAGCAGTTTGACGAGGAGATTCCCACTCCCTCTCGTGAGGATACGGCTCAGTACGATTATACCTTTGTGGGTTGGGATATGGATATTCCTTCTGTTATTACCGAGGATATTGTTCTTACCGCACAGTACGAGCAAGTGGTTTTACAGTACACGGTCACGATCATAAACATGATTGGCACGGTTATATCTGAGGAAGATTATGATTACGGAACGGAATTTGACCTTGTCACCATGGGCGAGCCCACATTCTTGGGCGAAAAATGGACGTTTGTGGGCTATTTTGCAGACGAGCAACATTCCTCTGAGGTACAAAGCCTTACCTTGACCGAGGATATAACGTTGTACGCATATTGGGAATATGAGCAACCAAGCACTCAGCCTGATGACGGTGGCGAGGAGGAAGCTCCGGAGGAGACCCCAAGCTGCGGTACAGTTGCTGCTCCGCCTATCGGCGGTAATAACGGCGGTGGCGGTCTTATGATAGGACTTGCCGCGGCAGCGGTTATTGCAGTTGTTGCAGTATTTGCCAAAAAGAAACAAAAAAATTAGACGTAATATAAGCTAACACAAAAAAACGGTGGACATCTCACCGTTTTTTTTGTTAGGCATGCTACATTACTCGTAGCAAGGCACAGCCTATAATCGAGCCAAGGAGGGAAGCGACAAGTGCAACGGGTATGGCGTAGCGCAGCTTTTTGGTTTTGCTTTTGGATAGGTATATTGCACTCACGTAAAACACCGTTTCGCTTGAGCCGTAAATTACCGAGGCGCATCTGCCCACAAAGGTATCCGTGCCGTAAGTAGCGTAAATATTGTCGAGTATTGACAGCGAGCCTGCTCCGCTAAGAGGTCTAAGCAAAATAAGCTCGACAAGCTGCTTTGGAAAGCCAAGTAGCTCAAAGGCGGGTGCAACAAAGTTGGATACCCTTTCGCTTACGCCCGTTTGGCGAAAGAGCTCTACGCACATCATTATGGTCATAAGGTATGGGAACACGCCAACCATAAGGTCAAGTGCCGATCGCGAGCCGTCGATAAAGTACGAGTATGCGTCCTTTTTTTTAAAAAGTGACACCACAAGCACTATAACAAAAAGAAAAGGAACAACGTATGCGGTCATAGCTTTCTTTTACTGTCAGGGAAAATTTTGGACAGTATTTTTACAAGTGTGATGCCGATAACTGTCGAAGCAACGGTAGCTACGATGCATGGCAACAAAAAGTCGGCAGCATTTGCCGAGCCGTGTGCCGCACGCATGCTAATTACGGTTGTGGGCAAAATTTGTAGACTCGTTGCCGAGATTACCACCATCATAATTACGTTGGTGTTTGCGCTTGGCTGTTCGTCGCCAAGTAGCCTAATGGACGAAATTCCCATAGGCGTAGCGGCGTTTCCAAGACCAATAAGGTTTGCAGACATATTCATAGATACGTACTTTTGTGCTTCCTCGCTACTCCCCTTAAACAGAAATTTAATCAGTGGACGAAGAAGCCTTGCAATAATGTCAGCTACTCCCGTTTTGTCTAATAGTGCAAAGAAGCCAAGCCATACTCCGTACACGGCAACAAGCTCCATTGCAAGTGCAACAGAGTCAGTTGCGCCTGTCAGCATTGCCGAAATAGCCATGCTCGGATCGTTAAAAAGGGCTGTAACAAGCGACGAAAGCAGCATAATAAGCCAAATTTTACTCATTTTTCCTCCTTTTAGTAATGTATATGTAAAAAAGTCGTTAAAAAGAATGGACATTTTTTGAGATTTGCGCTATACTTACTATCGGACAATTTGTTTAGGTTTAGAAAGAGAGGAAATAACTATGGCAAACAAACAAAAATTTTATATTACTACACCGCTTTACTATCCCAGCGGTAAATGGCACCTCGGACACAGCTATACCACGGTTTGCTGTGACGCAATCGCAAGATATAAGCGCCTTATGGGCTTTGATGTGTTTATGCTTACCGGTACCGACGAGCACGGTCAAAAGATTTACGAGCGCGCAACGGCGGCGGGCAAGCAGCCCAAGGAGTTCGTTGACGAGCTTGTTGCGGACATCAAAAGACTGTGGGAGCTGCTTGATATTAAGTACGACAAGTTCATTCGCACCACCGACGACTATCACGTAGAAAGCGTTCAGAAAATTTTTGAAAAGCTGTACGAGCAGGGCGATATCTACAAGGCGACCTACTCAGGTAAGTATTGCACTCCGTGTGAGTCCTTTTGGACGGCAAGCCAGCTTGTAGACGGCAAGTGCCCCGACTGCGGAAGAGAGGTTATTGACGCAGAGGAGGAAAGCTACTTCTTTAGGCTTAGCAAGTACAAGGAGCCGCTTCGCAAGCTACTTACCGAAACGGATTTCTTAGAGCCCAAGTCACGTGTAAACGAGATGGTAAACAACTTCCTTACCGATCTATCCGACCTTGCGGTTTCGCGTACCTCGGTAAAGTGGGGTATCCCTGTAACGTTTGACAAAAAGCACTCGGTTTACGTTTGGATCGACGCGCTTACCAACTATATCAACGCGCTTGGCTACAATGCAGGCGAGGAGCGTATGGACTTTTGGCCTGCCGATCTTCACATGGAGGGCA
>SVHR01000026.1 GCA_015055705.1 Clostridiales bacterium
GATAATCGTTCCTGCCTTTACTATGTACGCCCACGCGCGAGACAGCATGGACTTTGCCGCACCAAGGAAGCTTGGGACCTTGTATTCGGGCATTTCGATAATAAAGAACGATTTACGGTTCTTGTTGCCTGTAAGTAGGTTTACGAGCAACGCGCCCAAAAGGATGATAACGATACCCACGAAGTACATCATAGTACCCACCCAAGCTGAATCGCCAAAGAACGCGCCTGCAAAAAGTGCGATTACGGGTAGCTTAGCCCCACACGGCATAAACGGAGCAAGCATTGCGGTAGCTCTACGTTCCCTTTCGTTGCGAATGGTACGGCAAGCCATGATTCCGGGGATAGCGCAACCCGTTCCGATAACGAACGGAATCACCGACTTGCCCGAAAGTCCTACCTTTTTGAAGATGGGGTCAAGTACAACCGAAACCCTTGCCATATAGCCGCAATCCTCAAGAAGCGCGATAAGGAAGTACATAATCATTACAAGAGGCAAAAAGCCGATAACCGCTATTACACCGCCGATTATGCCGTCTACAAGCATGGACGCCCAAATTCCCTCGCCAAGAGCGCCTGCTACCCACGCCTGACCGGCTTCGAGCCAGCCTACGAAAACATCTGCAATCCACGGTCCCAGCCACGCCTGCGATATGCCGAACACGAGGAACATTACCACCGCAAAGACGGGAATACCTGCCCATTTGTTGGTAAGAACGGCATCCACCTTGTCCTGCCAAGTCCTTTCCTTGGTAAGAACCTTACGCTTTTCCACTTCCTTTACGATTCCGTTTACAAAATGGAAGCGCTTGCGGTCAGCCGCCTGCACCACCGCCTTGTTGGTAAGGTCGATATAGCCTTGAACAAACGGCGCACGCTGGCCCTTGCCGCAAAGCTCAACTGCCTTTTCCACAACCAATTTGAGTCCCTCGTTGGCAAGCGTAACCGTTTCGATAACAGGACAGCCAAGCCTTGCCGAAAGAGCCTCTACGTCAATAGTCGTGCCTTTTTTCTTATTAATATCCACCTTGTTAAGAGCAACAACAAGCGGAATCCCAAGCTCGAGCAGCTGGGTTGTAAAAAACAAGCTGCGGCTTAGGTTTGTCGCATCGACGATATTTATAAGAACATCAGGCTTTTCGTCCTTTACGTACGAGCTTGTAACGCTCTCCTCCGACGTAAACGGCGACATCGAATATGCCCCGGGAAGATCAACTGCAATAAGCTCGTTTTCTCCGTCATAAAAGACCTTTTTAATCTTATGCTCCTTTCTTTCTACGGTAACGCCTGCCCAGTTTCCCACCTTTTCGCTTCTGCCGGTAAGGGCATTGAACATTGTCGTTTTGCCGCTGTTAGGATTGCCCGTTAAAGCAATTCTCATTACTACCTCCCTCTTTTTGTAACCTTATTATATAATCAATGATCTAAAATCAATTAGCCACCGCTAACCGTCACCCTTAAAAAGAGCGGTTAGTCGCCGCTAACACACTGCCAAAAAAAATAACGCCTTTTTGCCAAGGCTTTGCTTGCCGCCTACTGCACGACAATAGCCGATGCGAGGTCCTTGTCTATGGTGTAGCGCGCATCCTTGATTGCAACTACAAAGGTCGAACCATGACGAGCAACCAGCGTAATAGGCTCGCCGCTGTAGCAGCCAAGTGAAAACAAAAAGGACTCCAGCTCGCTATCGCCGGTTGCAATATCCTTAACGGTATATTCCTTTCCTACCTCTGCCATAGATAAATTCATACGCACCCCCCCAGTTAGCCACCGCTAACACTATCAATTATATACTTATCTGTATGTGCTTGTCAATCAATTTAGACCAAAGTTTACAAAAAAACAAAATTTTTTCTTTACAAATTCCAAATTTGTGATATACTTTATAGTGTACAATATTTACGAGGAGAGGCCTTTATGAAAGCGACGATTTATGCATTCAACACATTTGATAAGTCAATAGACAAAATGCTGAACGAAACGTTTGTAATCGACGGCGCAGATTCTGTGCAAGTCGTTTATGACGTTGTTTATAACGCCGCTGACGAAAAATCGTGCAAGGCTGATTACTACTTTGTACCAAAAAGCGAGGGTACGTATCCCGTTCTTATAAACATTCACGGCGGAGCGTTTATCGCGGGCGACAAAAAATACCGACGTGCGCTGTGCACATGGCACGCCACACACGGTCTGTTTGTGTTCAACGTCAATTACGGTCTATGCCCCGAATACTCATTTCCCACACCCATCGAGCACCTTATTGCGGCGGTAAACTGGATTGCCGACAACGCCGAGGCATTACGCCTTGACCTAAGCCGCGTGGCTGTGGGCGGCGATTCTGCGGGTGCGTACTACGCTGCTATGCTTGGGGCAATATGTGCCAACCCAAAATTACAGGCTGCATTTGAAACTAAGCCAAAGCTTACCCTTAGGGCATTACTGCTTAATTGCGGCTTGTACGATATAGATATTGCGCTCAATCGCAAGCTGATGTTCAATCTTAACAAAAAAATCTTTAAGTCCTTTTGCGGCTGTGAGCAGTCCGAATTTGATACCTATAAGTATAAGGATTTTTGCTCGCCATTGCCATTTGTGGACAAAAACTTCCCTGCCGTATTCGTGGTTTATGCACAAAGGGATATTCTTTGCCGCAGTCAAGGCGAGCCTCTCACTCACCGACTTGACGAGCACGATGTGTATTACGAAAGCTATCACACCGTTTCGTCAAAGCGCAACCATTGCTTCTCGCTTGTTTGGACAACCAAGGAAGCCAAGGAAGCAAACACCCTGCTTCGCAAATTTTTGGATAGACTTATTGACGGCACCCTGCCTATCAGCAACTCTACCGCCGAGGTACTAATCCGAGCACAGGAAAAAGTTAAGCAAAAACGAAAAGCACAAGCACAAAAAGTCACAAAGCCGCGAAAATAATCGCGGCTTTTTTTAGGCAATTATCGGCGAGCCGAGAATAAAATTTATCCCACTATACAAGGCGTAAGCCACCCTCTGCTGATACTCGCTAGTAACAAGCAAGGCTTCTTCCTCGGGATTGCTCAAAAAGCCGCATTCTACAAGCACGGACGGATAAGGCGTGCATTGAACAATATAATAGTCGCCCTTAGCCTCCACTCGACTGCCCCCAAGCTGGCGGTTGAGTATTTTTTGCATAACAGCTGCCTCATCGTAACTCTTTCCATTTGGCGCATAAAAGACCTGTACGCCCTTGACATAATCGCTTGGATAATAATTTTGGTGAATGCTTACCACAAGATCGGGCTGAGCTTCCAAAATAATTTCCTTGCGCTTACGCATATCTGCAAGCTTTTTACTGCCCAATGCCGAGCCGTGCAGGGCGGTATCCGTGGTTCTCGTCATAACCACGTTATAACCGCCCTCAACCAAAACGTCCCTAAGCTTTTTTGCTACGGCAAGATTGACGTCGCTTTCCTTGATACCCGTTGAGCTACCCACCACGCCACCGTCCTCGCCGCCGTGCCCGGCATCTATAACTACCGTTTTGCCACGCCCGACTGTTTCCTCGGCAGGCAAAGCGACCACTCCCACTACCAAACCGACCGCCAAGACGCAAACGAGCGACAAAACAATTATCCTTTTTTTGACCGTCAAAAACAAAATTCACCTCTATCCACAAATGTGGATAACTCTGTGGAAAACTCTCCACCGACCAAAAACCGCCCTTTTTTGCACTAATTCACTGAATACAACAACGCCGTACCATTTACCCAGCTATCAACGTAGCTTGTAAGATTATACGCCGTAAATTGCTCAAACGCGCCTATAAGGTCGGCTTTTGTGGCAACGCAAAATTTATAGGTATCATAATAGTAGCGCAGTCCGTCAAAGAACGCCTCGTCCCCAATCAACGTTCTAAGACAATCAAAAAGAAGCTGTCCCTTAACGTATGTCATATATGTATATTCAAGGTTATTTGCGTAGTCGCCCACGCATTTATCCATGGCGGTTTGAGATCTGTTGCCCACGTACAGCTCGCAATAAAGCATATATGCGGTCAAAGAATCGGCAATACGGTCACTCTTTTTTATGCCATAGCTCTCGTTTTTCTCGTAGAAAATCGTGGTCGCATACTCGGTAAGCCCCTCGTCAAGCCACGCCTCGTCCACTTGGTCGTTTCCCACTACGGCATACCACCATTGGTGCGCGATTTCGTGAGCCACAACCTCCTTGGTCATCTCGTCGTTAAGTGCGTCGCTTACGTATACAAGCCCGGGATACTCCATTCCGCCATTTAAAAAAGCAGTTTTGACTACAGCAAGCGTCGAGTATGGATACTCGCCAAACAGCTCGTTGTAGGTAGAAAGCGCATCCTTTGCCACCTGCGTATAATCATCGCCGCTTTCGCTGTACCACGTAATTTTTACGCCGTCCTCGGTTACGCTTTTGGTTTTAAAGCTTCCCACGCAAATGGCAAAGTCACGCACCGAGCGTGCGCAAGCTTCAAGCACGCCGCCAGCTCCCTCGCCGCCGGTAGAAGCCGCAACCAAATCGGCAGGGTACTCAAGCCTTACGTTGTAATTAGCCACCGCGCTGTCGAACGGATCTCCACTGGCGTAATACGGGTGCTTATCCCACTCGCCGCCCTCAAACTGACAAAGCACGGGATACCAGTTTCCGAGGTTGAATTTTCCGTCATAATAACCCAGCCTGTGTCTAACCTCGGCAAGCGCAAGCTCGAATTTTATCACTACGGTAGTGCGTTTTGTTGGCTCAAGAGTGCTTATCGCAACGGTAAGCACGTCGTTTTCGTCCACCACAAAGCTCAGCGCCGTACCGCCCGCATCAGTCACCGAGCTTACTGTAAGATGCCCGTAGCTAAGCCCATTTGGATACGCAACCGAGATATCCGTTGCCGAAATGGGCGAAACGGCGGCACCCTCTCGGTATGCGTTGCCATACAAATGAAAGGCAAGCTCGGTAAGGTCACATTCGGTATCGTTTACGTAGTCCACGCTCATCGTTGCGCTAACCGTCCTATTCTCCCCGTCAAGCACGGCGGCAATGGTGTACTCGGTAAGCCCGTCACCAAGCTCGCCCTTATCGCAGCCAACAAGCGGCAAAGTAATCACAATCGCCGCAATAATACAAACAAAAAGTCTTTTCATAAATGTCTCCTTCTATCGTCACCTATTTATATGTCGAATAAAAAAGGAATATGAAAAGCGTTATGCTTTATCATAGAATAATAGTTAACTACCAAAACTTGCGTTTTTGAAGTTTTGTTTGTTACCCCCCCTCGACCTTGTTTTTCGACGAAGTCGAAACGCGTTGCGGGGTCCGGGACACATCCGCGAAAGTGTCCCGGCGCTTTTTTGGTACTTTTTTAGCGCGTAAAAAAGTACATTAGCATTGCACCTCAGCACATGCGTTATTACTCAGTATTGCGGGGTAATACAAAAAGAGTGAGCCGCATACTCACTCTTTTATTTTTAACTTACCAGCTCGCCTTGTCCGCCTTGCTCGGTAACTCTAAGAATTTCCACCTCCGAGCCGTCGCGTGCATCCACGTACACGAAGTAACGCAGTCCCTTATAGGTGGCCGCCACCTCATAGCAAAGCACCTCGTTCTCGTCCCTGGGTACAAGCGCAAGACGAACGTTTACAATTTCTAAGCTGTCCGAAACGCACTCTGCCGCCGTAAGCGCATCAATCGTGGGCGACAAATCGCGGCTATGGTGGCTCTTGCAATATCCCGTTGCCTCGAAGCCAATAAACTGACCGTCCAATCCCACCTTAACCTTAACAAGATCGGTATAACAAATCACTCCGTCCGTTAGCGGCACGAGGTTTACCGTAGCGACACCGTCAATTTCGTTGTACCAAACCTCGGTAAGCCCATCGTAGCCAAGCATAGAAGCTATTTCCTTGCTAAGCCTAATCACTCCGTCCTGAGTAAAGTTGGCAACCGTCACCGCCCTATCGGTATTGACCGACAGAATCTTACCGCCGTTTACAGATATGCACGCAAAAACATTAGCTTCGCCAACCTTAGCGGTGAACATATAGCACGGAGGCTCGTCACCTACGCCGCATTTTTCGATATCGCTTATTCCGTCAATAGCGGACTGCAAGTTTTCTACAGCCTGCTCCTCGCTGATTTCGGGCAAGGTCATAAGCTCACCAAACGAATCCTTTTTTGCCGCGTCCGAAAACGGTCCGTCATAGATAAGCTCGGGGTATTCTGCTGAGGGATCAACGCTACTTTCGTTGTAATCAAAGTTGCTAAGCTTTTCCTTGCTTGCGTTGTTGATTACAAGAAAGTCGTCCTTGATAAGCGCTATCATGTCGGTAATTCGGCTGTTTAGCTGTGCGATATAAATATAAACGTCCTCAAGCTGGTTGCGATAAGACGAAATGTCCTTACCGCGACTTACAGCCTTACTCATACTAAGCGACCAGTCACCCACCTGGTTAAGGAACTTTGCCGTGCCTACGGTATCCTCCCTATCCAAGGGCAAGCCGCTAAGACCGTTAAGAGCAGAAACAGCGTTGCGGTAATTTTCTGCCGCAAGCAACGCGCTTTCGGTGTCCGAGGTGCTAACCATCATCTTGCACAAGTTGCTTTCGATGGACGAAACACCCTCGCTAAGCTCATAAAAGCTGCTTTGATAGCTTCCCTCAAGCTTCATAAGCGTGGTCTTATGGTCCTCTCTGATATAAAACAAGCCGTACGTCAACGCACCAACAAGCACCGCAAGACCCAACGAAATAGAAACGATTGCCGCGATAAAGCCTCTTCTTCTATTAGCCATACTCAAACCCCCTTTGCAAAGCTATGCTTGCCCACAGTAAGCGTAACCTTAAGCGACCAAATCCACTTACTCGTAGCAGTAGCTGGGTTATAGTAGTACAAGCAACCGCCCGTCGGGTCGTAGCCGTTAAGAGCGTCACGAGCCGCATTGTAAGCACTTTGGTTGGGCGAAAGATTGATTTGTCCGTCATCCACGCAGGTGAATGCACCCGGCTGATATATTACGCCCGAAATGCTGTTGGGGAACGACGATGACCTGACTCTATTTAGCACAACCGCCGCAACCGCAACCTGACCAACGTACGGCTCACCTCTCGCTTCGGCATAAACGCACCTCGCCAAAAGATTGAGATTGGCGTTAGACACCGAGCTGCCTGACGATGAGTTAAGCCTAAGCCCCATTGCCGCCTCGGTGGCAGGGCCAACGATGCCGTCCACAATCAGACCGTTTCTGCGCTGAAAGTACTTGACAGCGGCAAGCGTTTTGCTGCCCCAAACTCCGTCAACCTTGCCGGTATAGTATCCCCAGTTCAGCAGTCTTGTCTGCACCGCCTTGATATTGGCGGTAGTATCTCCCTTAACGATATTCGCCGCATAAACGGTGTCCGTCTTGGATAGCGACACACCCGACACGGCAAACACGATTGCTAGGAGCATGATTACGATTCTTTTTTTCAAAAAAACACCTCCCGAATGCGAAAGGTGCTAAAAATATTGCCTAACCAGCTCCAAAATTTTGGACTTATACTCAAAGTCGTCGGTGGCTTCGAGGTAGCACAGCGGCGGATAAACCACACACCACCAATTGTCCCCCTTGCCACTTCCGAGGTTGATTATAAGCGCATCGTAATAGCCGCTTTCAAGCACCACGCCGTTGTAGCTTCTTGTAGGAAAATACTCGTTTGTAAGACTTACCCACGCGGTATAGCTCATTCCCTCGGCGCGCAGTCGCTCTGCCGCCACCAGCTGAATATACTCCAGTCTATCGGCAATGAGCTTGTACGCCTCGTCAAACGTGCTTATGCCCTTGCTTATCTCAGCAAGATACGCCACTACGTCGTCGCGAACCTTAAGCTTTACGGCTTGGTCAATGCTGTCGTTGCTGTCGGCACGTATATGAAGCCTAAGCAGTTCCCTTTCGCTTATAGGCTTATTATCTACGCACGAGCAACAAAATATGCTAAAAAATAAAATCAAAATTGCTGATATGTAACTAAAAACCCTTGTACGGTATCTCATAATTCACCTCAGCGAGAATTATTGCCGCTAAATTTTTTTTTATTCAGTGCAGTAACAATTTTTTGATTTTGTGCATATAATCTTTTATCAACTCTTAGAGGGTACGCAAATGGGCCAAGACGAAATTTTTAGACTTCTGCTTATAATACTTTTGCTTATAAACAACGATGAGGACTGCGGTAAGGAATGCCGTGGGCTGTCCAGTAATCTCAACCAAATAATTATAATCGTCCTTTTGCTGTGCTTTAGCCAACGTGACGACGATGACGATGACTCCACCACGACTACCTTTTAGCGCACAAAAACGCCTAAGCGTATAGGGAATTTTGTGCCCACATAGGAGTGATATAGCAAAGAAAAGAGCAAGAGTAAAGGATAAATTCCTAATATTCCTGCTCTTTTTGTTGTGTGATTTGATGCCGATGCATCATAAATTGGCTTACGCCATGATTTCCCCTTTGCTCCTTGAATTGAATTGCAGACAAAACGTGCCGATAGGCACAATTCATGCCTCAGGCAATTCACGAAAGCCCCTTGCAATCAACGAGAGCCGCAGGCTTGCAATTCAATGCGTGTTCTCCGCTTTTGGAGAAAACGCTATAGCTCGTCCCTTATTGCTTTTTCGATTATTACAGCAAGCCCGTCCTCGTCACACGAGGGCGCGATCATTTTTGCAACTCGCTTTAGCCTCTCGTCCGCATTACCCATAGCAACACCAAGCCCTGCGATGGACACCATCGAAACGTCGTTCATGCTATCCCCGATGGCAATGGTGTTATCAAGCGATATACCGTAGTGCTTTGCCACCGTGCGTAGCGCGTTACCCTTGCCCGCCTTTACCGAAGCGCCGTCAAGATACTCCACGTCCGACAAAAAGAATTGCACTCCCTCTATCCTATCCTTAAAATACTCAAGCTCGGCGTCTGCGGTTTTGCTTGCAACCAGCACCTTTACGCATTGAAGCTTGTTGTCTGATATGTACTTACTAAGACAGCCCACCACGTTCATTTTCACCTTGGTGTGGGCGCAATATTCGCGGTTGATTTCGTTCTCCTCGGCAACGTACAGCTTGTCCACGCTGTACACCTGAAAGTAACTACCTCGACGCTCGCATTCTGCGGCAAAAGCCGCCGCCTTCTCGTAAGGCAGAGTATTAAGCTCGATAATCTTGCCCGTCTTGCTTTCCCTGATTATTCCGCCGTCCATAGCGCAAATAGGCACGTTAAGCTCGCCCAGCCCAAAAGAATCCACCACCTGAATGACAGACTCATACATTCTGCCCGTGCTTAAAATAAACGTTCCGCCCGCTTTTCTATAATCGGCAATAGCCTTTACCGTACGTGGCGATACTGCGCGGTGGCTGTTAAGCGCCGTTCCGTCAAGATCGCTTACAATCAGTTTGTATTTCATTGTTTTTCTCCTGCCCTTTTGCTAGAAAAATATTCGTAAACAGAACGCGCCGTGCGCTCGTCTATCCCCGTAATTGCCGACAGCTCGCTTAGCGTTGCCGACCTTATATCCGCAAAATTCGGGTACGCCTTAAGCAGAATTTCTCGCTTTTTAGGCCCTACCCCCTTTATGCCGTCAAGCTCGCTTGTAATGCGCTTGTTGCGCAAGCTTCGGTGATACGTAATGGCAAATCTGTGTGCTTCGTCACGAATGCGTTGCAAAAGTCTTAGTGCGTAATCGCTTTTGGTAAGCACAATTGGCTCGCTTCTATTGGGCAAAAAGATTTCCTCGTCACGCTCGGCAAGCGATACCATAGGAATATCCACGCCCTTGTCCCTCATTGCCTCCATCGCCGCCGAAAGCTGTCCCTTGCCTCCGTCTATAACGATAAGATCAGGCAAATCGCCATGCCCCATTCTGCGCCCAATAACCTCTGCCATGCACGCAAAGTCGTTGTTACCCTCGACCGTCTTAATTTTGTATCTGCGATAGTTGGACCTTGAGGGCGCACCGTCAATAAAGACAACGCCGCTTGCCACCTTGTCCGTTCCGCTTATATGCGAAATATCGTAGCACTCGATTCGGCGTGTGGCGGGTAGCTTCAAAATATCCTTTAGTCGCTCTGCCGCACCAATCGTCATATCGGCAGTTCGGCGTTGAGTAGTTACGGACTTATCCAAAAAGTCAAGCGCATTTTGCTCTGCCATAAGCAAAAGCTTCTTTTTTGCGCCCTTTTTGGGAAATGATATTTCCACCCTTTTGCCCTTTAGCGCCGAAAGATAGTCACCTAATCCCTTGCCGTCAAATTCTATGGGGAAGCATACCTCGTCGGGAATATCGTGATTGCCGCCGTAGTATTGAAGCGCAAACGACACCAGCGCATCCTCGTCGCTAATCGCCGCATCGCCCAAAACGTAGTTGTATACGCCCATCATTTTGCCGCCTCGCACAACGTTAACCGAAGCCGCGCCAAACGAGCCGTTGCTGCAAACCGAAAACGAATCTATATCCACGATTTTGCCCAGATCCGCTACCGTGCGCTTTTTTAGCAGCTCTAGCATAGCAAGCTGATCACGGTACAGTATTGCTCGCTCAAAATCCTCGCTCATGGCGGCATTTGCCATCTTAGCCTTTATTACTTCCTCGGCGGTATCGTCCTTCCCCGACAAAAAATCGACCACACGTCTAACGATTTTTGAGTACTCCGTCTTGTCTATCCTGCCTCGGCAGGGGGCGTGGCACAAGCCGATATGATAATTTAGGCACTCACGCTTTGCCGTCATTCTTTTGGGGCAGGTGCGCATTCCGTAAGCACTGCGGATTATCCCCACTATGTCCCAAACACGCAAACCGTTAAGGTACGGGCCAAAATATCTTGCACCGTCACGGCGAAGTCTGCGCGTAACCTCAACGGTAGGAAAATCCTCTTTGAGGTCGATTTTTATATACGGACTAGCCTTATCGTCCTTAAGCAGAATATTATATCTGGGGTTGTACTTTTTGACGAGGTTGGATTCAAGGCTTAGCGCATCCTTTTCGGACAGCGTGATAATATACTCAAATGAGTCGATATTGTCCACCATCGCCTGAACCTTAACCTGCTTTGGCGAATTGTTAAAATACTGCCTTACTCTGTTTTTGAGTACGACAGCCTTGCCCACATAAATCACCTTGCCGGTGATGTCCTTCATAATGTAAACGCCGGGGCTACTCGGTAGGTCGTCTAAATGTTGCTTCAAAACCGGCATCCGCAATACCCCTGTCTGTATAAATCGTATTGTTTGCTAAGCTGAATAGAACGCAGATAGCCGTTCTTCTTTTTGAAGTCGGACGGCAAAAATTGCACCCCGACCTCGTTTGCCACCTCGCCGCCGATAGCGTTGATTATATCCGCATTTTTGTGCGGCGAAACGGTAAGCGTCGTGCAAAAATAGTCAAATCCACCGCTTTTTGCTTGTCTTGCAGTCTCCCTAAGTCGCATATAAAAACAGCGCTCGCACCTTGCTCCGCCCTCCGGGTGATTCTCTAAGCCACCTACAGCGGTAAGATAATTGTCATTATCGTACTTGCCCTCGATAAGCGGAACATCCAAAATGGTGCAAAGCCTCCTCTGCTCGCTAAGTCTATGCTCGTACTCCTCGATGGGCATAATGCACGGATTATAATAAAAAACGGTAACGTCAATTTTGGGCATCAAAAACTCAAGCACGCTACTCGAGCACGGCGCGCAACAGCTGTGAAGCAAAATTCTTTTACCCCCGCTACTTTCTAAAATTTCTTCTGCTTGGCTGTGATAATTGCCCATTATTCTCCTAAGGCTCCGTCACAAAAGACGGTTTCGGATTTGTGAAAGAGCTACTTCTAAAACAGCGGCTCGTCAGCGCTTGGTGAAATGCTCAAAAGCTCCTCTACCGAGCGCGACTGCACTGTGCCGCCCTCATCCGCATCTTCGCTTGCATCCGCTTGTGCCGAGGCGGGCGGAGCGATATTAGCGTCACGCTCCTCAAACGAAACGTGACTGCCGCGCCAACGCAGGTCTATGGTGTCCGTCTGACCGTTACGGTGCTTTGCAACGATAAGCTGAACTGCGTCACGCTCCTCCTCGGTCACGTTTTTATCGGCATCGGTGTGCTCGCGGTACAAGAACATAATTATATCCGCGTCCTGTTCGATTGCGCCCGACTCACGAAGGTCGCTCATTACGGGCGTCTTGTTGGTACGCTTTTCGACGTCACGCGAAAGCTGACTAAGCAGCAAAATAGGTACGTTAAGCTCCTTTGCCGCAATTTTTAGGTTACGGGTGATGTCGCTGATTTCCTGCTGACGGTTTTCCACACGCTTAGAGGGCGACATAAGCTGAAGATAGTCAATCATAACGATGTCCAGCCCCCTCTCGCGCTTAAGCTTGCGGCACTTGCTGATAATATCCACCGGCGTGGTTGCCGAGGTGTCGTCAACAAAAATGTTGGCCTTATCCAGCTTGGTTTTTGCAAGCATCATTCGTTGCCACTCGGCATCACCGAGATGTCCCGAATTTGCCTTGGTCATATCCACCTTTGCCACCGAGCAAAGCATTCTTCGCGCAAGCTGAACGGCAGGCATTTCCAGCGAAAAAACCGCCGCGCTGATGGGCACCTTTTTGCCTGTTTCGGTGGTGCGCTCCGAAAAAGCCGCCGCCTGAATAAAATTCATACCAATACTCGTCTTACCTTGACCGGGACGGGCGGCGATGATTATAAGGTCGCCGCTTTGAAAGCCGTTAAGCAGGTTGTCAAGTCGCTTGAATCCCGTGGGAATACCTCTAAAGAACAAGGGGTCGCGCTCGACAAGCTCCATGCGCTCGATTGCTTCGCTTGCGGCATCCGAGATGGGACGAAGCTCCCGTCTGGTGTTACCCTCGCCAAGCCCAAAAATCTGGCGCTCGGCATACTCCATAGCGTTTTCCTCGCCCGAATACGCCACGGTTGCCACCTTGTTAGCAACGTCTATAAGACTGCGGCGAAGCTTGTTTGCCCTTACAATTTCCAAATAGTGCGCGTAGTTTGCGGCGCTTGGCAATACGTTGCTAAGCGAGCTGATATAGTTAATGCCGCCCACGGCTTCCATATTGCCCTGCTTTTCAAGCTCCTGCACAAGAGTAATAATGTCTATCGGCATATTGTTGCCGTATACGCTACTCATTGCCTCGAAAATCATTTGATGGGCGTGCGAATAAAAGTCCTCCGCCTTAAGCGAAGCGAGGATTTCACCTTGAACGTACTCGTCAATAAGCACACAGCATAAAACTGCCTGCTCCGCCTCGTTGTTCTGCGGCATAATTTTGCCCTTTACGTTTGGGTGTATGCGTTTTTCGTTTGTACTATTGTTTGCCATCAGGCTCCTCCATAAGGGCTGAAGTAAATTCGTCCATCGAAATCTGATTTTCGACTACCGCGCTTTTGCCGTTATCCTGCGCATCTAACCCAAACTCGCTGTCAAACGGATCGTTTTTTGCCCCGTCATAGTTGGGTCGGCCTTTGCTTTGATTGTCGTTTGTAACAAAAATCTCGCTACCGTCATTAGGCTTTTTTAACATTTTTGCAATAGCCCACCAAGCAAAAAGCACAAGGACTACAATACTGCCGAGAATTATCGGCACGATGTCCCAGCCCTCCATCATCACCTTTTGCGTAACGGTTAACTGCTCAAAATCGTATTCGTCACCGATTACTTCCCACATAATTGAGTTTACGGTGTTGCCGTATTTTACCTTAGTTGCGCCCTCTGCCTCAAGCTTATCGCCCACAAGATAGTAGCGCAGTCGCACACATTCGGGGTCGATTTTTACCAAGCCTCTATTTGCCGTAATCTTGGCATTAAATACGCTGTTAAACCTATTAAAAACGGACTCTCTAACCTGGTTAATCCACGCGGGTGAATTCATACTGTAACTGTGCCGCGCATAAAAAAAGCCGTAATCGCTATCTGAATAACTAAGAGGATACGCGTACTCGCGATGTACCAAAAAGGTATAATAATCGTAGTAGCCGTCACCTAAATTACGACCCTTATCAACAGTCTCGTAGGTCAACGGCTCCAAGAAAATTCCAAGGTCCTTTGCTGCCTTATCCATTGCATAAAGCACGTCGTCCTCGACAAGAATGCCTCCCATAAAGCTGACGCCAATTGTATATAAGGTTACGTGCTCTCCGTTATCCTTTGATTGTATTTCAGCGGCTACGCTGATATTAAGGGCGGAATAAGAGGTATCACCCTCCGCCGCCCTATCAGTCGTATATGGCAGATCGGATTCACGCGCAGCAAAAATGCTACAGCCACTAAGGCACAGCGCAAAGCAAACCGCTATGATTATTACGAGGATTTTTTTCATTAAAGTTCCTTTTCAAGAAGCTCCAACGTATCGTTAAATTCTTTCATTGCAACCTCATACGGGGTAGCCGTAGCAAGGTCAACGCCGGCGTTTTTCAAAATGGTGTACGGATCGTCGCTACCTCCTGCACAAAGGAAGCTCTTGTACTTTTCGAGATTCTTCGGGTCGTCCATAATGCTCTTTACGATATTAATTGCGCTGGTGATACCCGTTGCGTACTTATATACGTAGAACGCCGTATAGAAGTGCGGAATTCTTGCCCACTCATAACGGATTTCATCATCGTGGCAAACCGCCTCGCCATAGTACTTCTTATTAAGCTCGTAGTACTTCTCGCTAAGCGAATCAACGGTAAGCGGCTTTCCTTCAAGATCCATGTCGTGTGCAATTTTCTCGAACTCTGCAAACATGGTTTGACGGAACAGGGTGGTACGGAACATATCAACATAATAAGACAAGAGATACTTTTTGAGTGCCTTATCCTTTACGGTAGCAATAAGGTGCTTAAGAAGGAACACCTCGTTTACGGTGGAAGCAACCTCGGCTACAAAAATCTGATACTGCGACTTATGAAGTCCCCAGGTCTTGCTGGAGTAGTAGGTATGCATAGCGTGGCCAAGCTCGTGAGCCAAGGTAAAGATGTCGTGAGTTGTTTCGGAATAGTTTAAAAGAACGTACGGATGAGTGCCGTAGCTGCCCCAGCTGTAAGCACCGCTGCGCTTGCCCTCGTTTTCCATTACGTCAATCCAGCCCTTGTCGCGTGCTTCAATCAAAAGCTGACGGTATTCCTCGCCAAGCGGAGCAAGACCCTCGATAACAAGATCGTAAGCCTTTTCGTAGCTAAGCTTAAGGTCCGCGTTTTCCACGATGGGAATATAGAGGTCGTACATATGCATGTCGCCGCCGCCAAGAGCCTTCTTTCGGAGAGCAATGTATCTGTGCATAACCTCGGTATTTTCCTTAACTGCCTTTATAAGCTGGTTGTATACGTCCATCGGAACGTTATCGCCAAAAAGCGACTTTTGCAAGCCATCGTCATAGCCCGAAGCCTTAGCAAAGAAGTTGTCTGCCTTTACGCTACCTGCATAGGTGTTTGCGATAGTGCCGATAAGCTTACCGTACGCACCGTAAAGACCCTTGAATGCCTGCTCGCGAAGCTTGCTGTCGGGATCGCCAAGGAATACCGAGTAGTTACCGTGAGTAAGCCTTACCTCGCCGTCCTTAGTCTTAATCATAGGCATGGGAAGCTCTACGTTGTTGATGGTGGTAAATATTTCCATGTAGAGCTTCCCATGCCTATGATTAAG
>SVHR01000027.1 GCA_015055705.1 Clostridiales bacterium
CGAATCACGCACGGCAAAAGTAAGAGTCGCCGTTTCACGCTCGCTCATACCTACAAAGTAAATTGCCATAAGGAGTGCGGACACCTGGTAGTCCGGAATACTGCCATCAACGTAGCCGCCCACGAAAAAACGAATTTCCTCGTCGGTCAGCTCGCCGCCGTCTCGCTTCTTTTTGATAATATCGTACATTCTCATTTCAGTTCACCAAACGCCATAGGAAGAAGCTCGCCAAGTCTAAATATTTTTACGTTGTCGGGCGTGCCTAAAATAACCTTAAGGTCTAAGCCGCAAAGCTCGGCAAGCACCTGCCTGCACTCTCCGCACGGCGGACAAAAAATCAGTCCGTCCTTGCCGCCCACGATGGCTATTGCCTCAAATCCCCTTTCGCCCTCGGATATTGCCTTAGATATCGCCACCCTCTCGGCGCAAATGCAGGCGGAATATGCGGCGTTTTCTACGTTGCAGCCGCAAAAAATTTTGCCCGACCTTGTAAGCACAGCCGCACCCACCTTAAAGCCCGAGTAGGGTGCATAGGCGTTGTCCCTTGCCTTAATGGCTTCGTTCAAAAGCTTTAGCTCGCTCATAATTTCACCTCGTGTAAAAAGCTTTTTCCGCTTGTGCTTTGGCGGTTTTGTCCAAAAAACTCAAGTACTGTTGCCGAAATATCTGCAAAGGTTTGACGCGTGCCAAGGTTAATTCCACTCCTTATCCTCTCGCCAAACACAAGAAGCGGCGTATATTCACGCGAGTGGTCAGTGCTTGCTGTAGTTGGGTCACAGCCGTGGTCGGCGGTAATAATAAGCATATCGCCCTCGCGCAAATGCGGCAAAAGCAAAGCAAGCTTACGGTCAAATTCAGTCATCGCTCTTGCATAGCCCGCCGTGTCGTTACGGTGTCCGTACGCCGAATCAAAGTCCACAAGGTTGACAAAGCACAGCCCGCAAAAATCGGTTTGCGCAAGTCTGATTGCCTCGTCCATGCCCTGCCCGTTGCTCTTGGTGCGGTAAGACTGCGTAATGCCGCGCCCTGCAAAAATGTCGTAAATTTTGCCGACTGCAATCACATCCAAGCCGCCCTCGCTGAGAATGTCCAGCATCGTTTTTTGAGGGGGAACAATGGAGTAGTCGTGTCTGTTTGCCGTTCTGACAAACGGATGCTTGCCCGCAAACGGACGAGCAATAACTCTACCCACACCGTAGCTGTCCAAAATTTTGCGAGCCGCCTCGCAGTACTCGTAAAGCTGTTCTATCGGCACAATGTCCTCGTGCGCCGCTATTTGAAATACCGAATCCGCCGAGGTGTACACAATAAGGCTTCCCGTCCTGATATGCTCCTCGCCGTAGTCCTTGATGACCTCGGTGCCCGAATACGGCTTGTTGCACAGCACGTTTCTGCCGGTGGCGCGTTTGAACGCCGTAATAATTTCGTCGGGGAAGCCGTCGGGAAAGGTGGGCAAATCGCCGGAAGAAATCACCCCCGCGATCTCCCAATGTCCCACGGTGGTGTCCTTACCAAGCGACGCCTCGGCGTTTTTGGCAAAGCTCGCCTTAGGACTGGCCACTCCGCCGCCCACGCCGTCTATATTAAACAAGCCAAGCTCTGTCAAGGTGGGGCAGTCAAATTCTCGGTGGCCTCGAATTGCCCCCAAGGTGTTGCTACCCTCGTCGCCCCATCTGCCCGCGTCCGGCATTGCACCGATTCCCAAGCTATCCAGCACTATAATAAAAGCTCTTTTTGCCATAGTCTTACGCAATCTCCAAGGCGATTTCCATCATCTTGGTAAACGAGCTTTGTCGCTCCGCCGACGTGGTGTTCTCCTCGGGATAAATAAACGAGTCGCTAACCGTGCAAATGCACAACGCCTTTTTGCCGGCACGGGCAGCGTTGCAGTACAGCGCCGCCGACTCCATCTCGACGCCAAGCACACCCATCTTCGCCCACTCAAGCGCAGAATTTGCATCGTCGTAAAAGGTGTCGGACGAAAGCATATTGCCCACCTTGTAGGTTAGCCCCTTCTCCTCCGCTATCGCCGCCGCCCGCCTTACCAAATCGAAATCGGCAATGGGGCAAAACGTGCCGGGCAAGCGGTACTGAGCCGCGAAGCTGCCGTTGGTACACGCCCCCATCGCAATAATAATGTCACGTGCGTGCAAATCCTTGTGCATGCTTCCGCAGGTGCCAACACGAATTATGCTTTTTACGTCGTAAAAGTTGAACAGCTCGTACGAGTAAATTCCTATCGACGGCTGACCCATGCCCGACGCCATAACGGATACGCGTTTGCCCTTATAGTAGCCGGTGTAGCCGCAAATTCCGCGCACGTTGTTGACAAGCACGGCGTTTTCTAAATAGGCTTCGGCTATAAATTTTGCCCTAAGCGGATCGCCCGGCATAATTACGGTGTCCGCAAAATCGCCCTTTTTTGCCTCGATATGAGGCGTAGGTGTACAGTCCTTATGATGGTGCATAAAATTCTCCTTTATATATAAATGAAGCAAGTTTTGCCTCGGTGATAAATTACAGTTGCTTAACTGCCTTTACAATGCCGCTTGTTCCGATTCTGTCCGCGCCTGCGCCAATAAACGCCTCGGCGTCTGCAACGGTACGGATTCCGCCCGCCGCCTTGATTTTTGCTCTGCCACGCAAAAACTCACGCATTGCCTCAACGTCCTCTATTTTTGCGCCGGCGCTATCAAAACCCGTGGACGTCTTGATAAAATCCGCACCGCCGCGCACTACGAGGTCACACATTACGATTATTTCTGCCCTGCTTAAAAGGCATGTCTCTACTATTATCTTCAACACCTTGTCGCCGCATACTTTTTTGAGCGAGGATATCTCAGACACGATATAGCCAAGGTCACGGTCTTTTAGCTTGGATATGTTGACTACCACATCGATTTCGTCTGCCCCTAAGGCTATAAGCTCGGCCGTCTCGGCTACCTTTGCCGCCGTGGTGGAATAGCCGTTGGGGAATCCCACCACCGTGCATATCGCCACTCTGCCGCACGCAAAGCGAGCCGCGCGCTCTACAAAGCAGGGCGGAATGCAAACCGAAGCCACGCCGTATGTTATGCCGTCCTCTACCGTCCTTTTAATTTCCTCCCACGTTGCCGTCTTGGACAAGCAGGTGTGATCACATTTACCTAAAATTTCCTTTATTTCCATACCTTACATTTTATAACAGCTTGCGCCATTTGTCAATACCCATTTTTAATAAATTTTTGCCATTACGCCAACCACACGCCACCAAACAAAATTTTCTAAAATTTTTTTGCAAAACCCCTATCAAACAGTTGATTTTTGTTTGTTCTTCTGCTACAATGTAATGGCTTTCGTTATGGCGGCATAGCTCAGTTGGCTAGAGTACTCGGTTCATACCCGATTGGTCGTAGGTTCGAATCCCACTGCCGCTACCAAGCATGGCTCCATGGTCAAGCGGTTAAGACATCGCCCTTTCACGGCGGTAACTCGGGTTCGATTCCCGATGGAGTCACCAGCGTGGGAGCTTAGCTCAGCTGGGAGAGCATCTGCCTTACAAGCAGAGGGTCATAGGTTCGATCCCTATAGCTCCCACCAAAAAAAGAACACATACACCCGTATGTGTTCTTTTTTTGTGTAACATAGGGAGAAGAACCTATTAGGTGAGATCCCTCTTAGCCGAGCAAGTCGCAGACTTGCGAACGCCACGAAGTAAGGCGATAGCCTTACAAGTATAGCGACCACCTTCACCCGTATGTGTTCTTTTTTTGTGCAGCATAGGGAGAAGAACCTATTAGGTGAGCAGGCACAGCCTGTTTTGGGCGCAGCGAACTTTTTCTCGCTTATCACACATTACTTGCGCTGAAGCTAAAATTTTCAACCTTATAATAGCTCCATCTGATGAGGGAGCTGCCACGGTGCAAAGCGAGACTGAGGGAGAGACCCTTATGTGACAACTAAATTTGTCATTTTTGTTTTCTCTCCCTCCGTCATTTTCTTGCGAAAATGCCGCCTCCCTCGTTAGAATAAGGTTCTTTTTGTGTGCGTAACCTATACTTTTTAGCGCATAAAAAATCATAACCCCTTGACATCTTAATTTTTTATGATATAATAAATTTAAAGACAAATTAGATTTTATTTGGCACAAGGAGGTGCATATGTTTACAAAACGCAATCGCATAATTGCAATATTTTTATGTATTATGTTATGTATGTTTTTAACAGCATGCGACTATCGTCAAAATTTGCGAAATAAAATCAATAAGGTAAAACCAGAAGTTGATTACGGTTTCACTTCCTATACTGCTGGCTACTTAATAAAAGATAATGTTTACTACGATTTTGACGAAATGACGAAAAAATTATTGATAAAAGAGCGTTCTTTCCATTCATCTGACCATTCATATAATCATAAGCTAATTGACAATTATGCATATTTTTATTATAAGTATGATTCACACGGTGGAATAAAACGCGATCGCGATAATAAATCTTATAATAATTATACGTTTGATGTGGCTTTAGTTAAAGTAAACATAACCGACATCACGTGTGAAATAGTATATAAATTTGAAAATGTATACCCTACGAATAATTATGAATACGGCGATCCTCATTTTTCGTTTGTGGTTGATAAAAACAGAGCTGTTGTGCAATATAATGGATACATACAAATACTTGATTTAAACAATAAAGTGATTACTGACTCTATCGAGGTATATGATAAAGAAGCATATAGAGTTGATCCTTATAAAAACAATTTTTACTTTAACTCTTACGGGGATTACTATGTAAAAAATGGCGACAGTTTGCGTTATTATGAGTTAGATGGATATAATTTTAAACTTCACGAATATAAAATCAATCCCGACTCGAGCCATGTTAGTAGATATAAAAATTACGTATATACCAGAAATTACACTAATAAAGCTAATTATTTCGAATGTTATGATTTAGAAAATGACAGTTCCTATGATGTCAATATAGTATTATCTATGATAGATGAAGAAAATAATGCAAGTGCCAATTTGGAAGAAGATTTGATACAAGTTGGAGAGGAATTCTATTACATCAATATAGATGACGGTAATATATTGATTGACGATTCAAGCAAAAACAATATAATCTGCATAAATGAAGAATATATGCTTAAAAAAAGTGCGGCTTTTAATAAACTATATAATATGTGGAATAAAAAGCACGACGGCTACTCTAATGTTGATTATTATGTAACAGACAACAAATTGTTTTTAGGTTTTTACGCAGAATATTACATAGGAAATCATACCCCCATGTATATTTACGAATATGACATTAAAAGCGATTCTGTGAAATACGTAGGGTATATTGATTCAACAGGTTTTGGAAATTTTTCTATTGTAAAATAGATTTTATATTTCTTTAAAGGCGCAATTACAACAAGAGCAAAGCTGTGTATTTTATAAAACTATAAAAAGTCCAAGCATTAACTTGGACTTTTTATCCGTTACAAAAGTAATGAGCCCTATCGCCGGCGAATGTGCGCACCGCTGATTACACCTATTTTTCTATCACAAAATATCTATGTACTCTCCATTAAGCGCCTTATTCATGCTTCTGACCGCACAGAACTTTCCGCACATCGAGCAGGTGTCGTCGTGCTCGGGCTTTCGCTCGTCACGGATACGCCTTGCCGTTTCGGGATCGATGGCACATTCCCACTGCTTTTCCCAATCGAGCGCTCTTCTCGCATCCGCCATACGGTCGTCGATATCTCTTGCATGAGGTATCTTTTTTGCAATATCTGCGGCATGAGCAGCAATTCTCGAAGCAATAATGCCCTGCTTTACGTCCTCAACGTTGGGGAGTGCCAAATGCTCGGCAGGCGTAACGTAGCAAAGGAACGCCGCACCGCTTGACCTTGCCCCCACTAGATCCTACGCTCAAGATGACGCGCGGAGAAGGCAAAGCCTGTTTTGGGCGCGACAGACTTAATCTACTAAATAAGCCCACCTTGCGCAACCGCTTATCCATGTCATTGCAAAAAAACGTTTCTTATAAAATCCTCTCACCAAGTAAAATGAACTAACAGACATCATGTCTATTAGCTCATTTTTTGCAATATAAACTATTTGGTCGCAAAAACGCTTATACGTATTCGCAAATTAACAGCTATTTCCCTTGCTAACCTACTGCTTATTCCCACTCGATGGTGCCGGTCGGCTTCGGGGTAAGGTCGTAAAGCACGCGGTTGATACCCTCTACCTCTGCGGTGATACGCGCGGTGATTTTGTTAAGAACAGCGTACGGGATTTCCTCGATGGTTGCGGTCATCGCATCCTTGGTGTTTACGGCGCGAATGATTGCGGGCCAGCCCTCGTAGCGGCTGTCGTCCTTAACGCCTACGCTCTTAATATCGGGAATGGCAATAAAATACTGCCAAACCTTGCCTGCAAGTCCGCACTTGTCGAACTCGTCACGCAAAATCGCATCGGCTTCGCGGAGCGCGTGAAGACGGTCGCGAGTGATTGCGCCAAGGCATCTTACGCCAAGCCCGGGGCCCGGGAACGGCTGACGGTATACCATCTTTCGGGGCAAGCCAAGCGCTTCACCCACAACGCGAACCTCATCCTTAAAAAGTAGCTTTATCGGCTCAACAAGCTCGAAGTTAAGGTCCTCGGGAAGTCCGCCAACGTTGTGGTGCGACTTAACCGCCTTTTTGCCCTCTGCCTGCTTTATGCTTTCGAGAATGTCGGGATAAATTGTGCCCTGCGCCAAGTATTCAACGCCCTCAAGCTTTCTTGCCTCGTCGGCAAAAACCTCGATAAACTCCTTGCCGATAATCTTACGCTTTCTTTCGGGGTCGGCAACATTTGCAAGAAGATTAAGGAATCTGTCGGTTGCGTCTACGTAAACGAGGTTGGTATCAAGCTCCTTGCCAAACACCTCAACGACCTGCTCGCTTTCGCCCTTTCTCATAAGGCCGTGATTAACGTGTACGCACACAAGCTGCTTGCCAATCGCCTTGATTAAAAGTGCGGCAACAACCGAAGAGTCAACTCCGCCCGAAAGAGCAAGAAGCACCTTCTTATTGCCCACCTGCTTGCGAACGGCCTCCACCTGCTCGGCTATAAACGCATTTGCAAGCTCAATGCTGTCTATTCTTGCCATGCTGTCCGGTCTAACATTGTTTTCCATATGAATTTCCTCCGTGATGTGGATTAGAATAGGTTTGGTTTTCCAAAATTATTGGACTAGTATAACATTTTTCGCCCGAAATAGCAAGCAAATTAAACAATTTTTTTCACAAGCAAAGCTTGTTTTTGGGCGCAGGCATAGCCTGTATTTGGGCGCGATTGTTTTATTACGCTAAACAAACCAATTCCGCGCAAAAACTAAAAATTTCAACCTTATAATAGCTCCATCTGACGAGGGAGCTGCCATGGCGTTAAGCGAGACTGAGGAAGAGACCCATCTTTGACATTGCGCAACCACGAAAGCCCTTTTGCCCCACGTGTCATCCTAGAGCGAAGCGAAGGATCTAGTGGGGCAAGCACAGCCTGTTTGTGGGCGCGGCGGGCGTGGGTCTGCTAAATATGCCTATCTTGCACCGAAACATAATTCTAAATATCGCTATTTATAATCCTCAGGATTTATAACGCGAATATCACACCCCGCCCGCAAGGCAAATTTAATCGTCTTTTTCGTTCCACTGGATCTACCGTTGTAACAAGCGATAACCACCCTTGAATGCTCTACCATATATTTATTTCTTTCGTGCATACACGTTGGCGTATAACCTTGCGATAGAACTATCACCTCATCACATTTTTTTAGAATTTTGCAGTATCTTTTTTGTTGCTCGTTAGTCCACTTTAATTCCTGCCCTTTGCAAGGAACGACTGCTATGATTTTGATCCACTTATTCTTTTTTCGTAAATCAATAAGCACCTCGGCACCTATCATATCAAACCCCTCCGCCATGCCCGTCAAAAAACAACTTATGCCACGTGCCATCACATCACAGAAAATCTCGCGTACATCTTTTTTGAATTTTAAGCAGCTATCAAAATCTTCATTATAACCCCACGGTAAATATTTTGGTCTATGTCCCGTAAGGCAGGCTGTTTTTTCTCTTTCCATAATTCTCACCTCGCTGACCTTATTATAGGACACTAGTTAGGCAGTTGCAAGCAAAATGGCATCATATTAGGCAATAATATTATGGAAATAATACTTTTTGTCGGGAAAATTGTGCTTATGATGGATTTTATAGATTTTGTTTTGAATATTTTGGAAGAGCAAGGTAAAACAACGCAAAGCTTGTTTGATGAAATCATTTCGGAGAACACCTTTTATAAATACAGACACAGGTATCCCAGCCTGCCGACTCTTATTAAGCTTGCCAATTACCTTGAGGTAAGCATTGATTATTTGCTTGAAAGAAGCGACGATAACCGCTTTAAGCCGTATACGATAGACAGCCAAGCATTTTATAGTAATTTGCTTGCGCTTATGCGCACCAAGAAAAAATCAGGCAGACAACTTTGTAAGGAGCTAAGCCTCGCAAGAATAAGCTTAAGCAGATGGAAAAACGGAACCCTGCCCAGCCTTCAAAAGCTAATTGAAATCGCCGATTATTTTGGTTGCACCATCGACGATTTGCTTTTTGAATAAAGCCCTTTTTTGCCCATTACAATTCTGAAAACAAAAATCTAAGTACGGTAGCTTAGATTTTTTTACTTTTCTCAAAAAAAACTTAATAACGGACGCGGCGGGCGCAATCAGCTAATCAAGCCCCATTTTAGCAGTGAGCGTGCACAGGCATTTTGTTTATAGTCAGCTGTACTAAGCCGCGAAAATAATTTTTTGATTTTTACAAGGTTTAGCACGGCGAAAGATATTGTTTTTTTATAAATTTGTGTTATAATTTAGTCATATATAAAATATATAGTAGACGGAAAAGGTCAAGTCACAAAAAGACGGGGTGCAGTACGTGGAAAATTGCAAGGCAAAAGCCGCAAGCTTGCGCGGAAAAATAGCAAGCCTAATTGGTATTATTGCAAACGTTTTGCTTGCAACGACGAAAATCGTGGTTGGAAGCCTTTTTGGGTTGATTTCGGTAGTGGCAGACGGGCTGAATAATCTTACCGATTGCGGAAGCTCGGTTGTGTCGCTAATCTCGTTTAAGCTTTCGTCAAAGCCGCCCGACAAGGAGCATCCCTTTGGTCACGAACGAATCGAATACATATGCTCGTTGTCCGTTGCCTTTTTGATTTTGTTCGTGGCGGTAAATACCGTGCGTGAATCTATTGAAAAAATTATAAACCCCACGGGAGTTGTTTTTTCGTATTGGATAATTGCCGTTCTTGCCGCTTCTATCTTAGTAAAATTCTCGCTGTTTTTGTATTACCGAATAACGGCTCGCAAAATCAATTCTACCATACTCTCTGCCACCGCAATCGACTGTCTTACCGACAGCATTTCTACTCTCGTAACGCTTGTATGCTTTATAATCAGCGCGGCCACGGGCTATAACGCAGACGGCTACGTTGGCATAATCGTTGCGCTGTTTATTGCTTGGTCGGCTATCGTTATTTTGCGAGGAGCATTTTCTAACCTTATAGGAAAGGCTCCTGACAAGCAAATGATAAAGGACATAAGGGACAGAATTCTCGCATACGATGGCGTACTTTCGGTACACGACCTATGCGTTTACTGCTACGGCGCAAACAAGTTTTTTGCAAGCGTGCATATCGAGGTAGCTGCAAGCGTGGACGTTTTGGTTTCGCACGAGCTTATAGACGAGATCGAAAGAGATTTTGCAGAAAACACCTCCATCGTGCTTACCGGTCACCTTGACCCCGTCGAGGTTGACAATCCCGAGGTTAACGAGCTTAAGTGCGCCGTACAAAAAATCGTTGGGGATATCGACACAAGGTTTTCCATTCACGATTTTAGAGTGGTAAGGGGCGAAAATCACACCAACGTGCTTTTTGACGTTGCTATCCCCTACGAAGCCGACCTATCTAAGGAAGAAATTAAGGAGCGAATCGAAGCCGCAGTAAGCGCGATTGATAAAAAATACAGATTGATTATTACCGTGGAGTACGACGGCTTTTCGCACTAGCCTTTTGCGCTTTACCCGTATACAACAACATCCAAATCAGCAAAAAATAATGCAAAAAAGCGGCGAGGACAAAATCCGCGCCGCCAATAGAGGGCATTCATTTTACCGTTATCCGTAGCTTGATTTACCGTCTTTGATTAGAAAACGGCTATGCGATGACGGTTTTTTGTGATTAGCCAATATGCTCCTTGTCTGCGTATATCTCAACGCACAGATGCTTTTGACCGCATTTGGGACAGGTCAGACGGCGCATTTTGGGCGTATGGTATGCCCAGAACGCTTCCTTTAATTTAGGCCTAAACACCTCGTGACATTCGGGGCAGACGTATGCAACGTGCCTAAAGTAATAGATAGATACAGCTATTCCCCACGGTATGGCAACGGCAGCCCATATCACGAACAGCCACCAAAGTCCGTTTGTAATCCACAGGACTATGGACGTCCACTGCAATGCGGTAACGGGAATACCCGTAAACACCATAGTAAGACGCATTTTTTTGAGTTTATCCTTGTTTTTCATAACGCGTGCTATATCACCGATAGATTCAACCGAGAAATTCTTAACCTCTTTCAGCTCGCTCTTAATGCCCTCAATAAGCTCAAGCTTTGCTTGGGTCTTAGACAGCTCCTCACGTAAAACGCTTTCCTGATCTTCGAGCAAAAGCGAAATTATACTTTCGGGCTTTTTTTCGGCAAGCAACGCGGCAATACTGCTGATTGGCAGTCCCGCCTCGCGAAGAAAGCAAATGACGCGCATACGCCTAAGGTCGTCCTCGCTGTACAGTCTGCGACCGCCCTCAGTCAGGTCGCTGGGTGCAAGGATTCCTCTGTCGTCGTAATATTGAACGGTTCGCACCGATACGCCGCACAGCCTTGCGATTTCTCCGGTCGTGTATTTTGACATAGCTTTCACCTCCTTGATGACCACTATATAGCATTACCCGGCGTAACGAGCAATACCTCACGCAGGGGAATTTTTTATAAATTTCTATTATTTTTTTAGCTTTTTTGCACTTTTATGAACTATGGTCGCGCTCTCTACAAAAAAGTCCTATTTTTAGGCTTTACGACAGATCCATCTATTACTGCCTTTTCATCTGTCGCAAAAAGAGCAGCACTGCCGCAACGAGCGCGATGGTCGCGTACCCTAGCACCCACCATAAATGTGGAATCGCTGCCGAAAGATTACCTGCAATCACGGCTCGCTCCATTTCCACGGCGTGAACGAACGGCAAGGCGTACGCAATATCCTTAAATGCGCCGCCTACAAGCTGAAGGTCGAACCACGCCCCCGATAGCCACGCCGAAAGATTGGTAAGCAGTGCGCCGCAAATTCCGCCCACCTGCTTGTCGTTTAGCACGCTGCCAAAAAGCAGTCCAAGAGCAACAAAGAAAACGGCAATTGGTACGGTAAACGCAATAGCGTACAAAAGATTTACCGACAATTTTAACCCAAGAATAATTGCAACGGCATAGCAAATCACGCTTTGTGCAATCGCAATCGGAAGCATGGGCAAGGTGTAGCCGAGAATAAAGTCTATGGGTCTAAGCGGCGTAGTGTACAGCCTTTGAAGCAACGAGCTTTGCCTATCCTTAGATATAATGGTGGCGGAAAACAGCGTTATAAACGAGCCGCCAAAAACGGCAATACCCGGGGCAAGCTGCTCTATCTCGAAAAGGCTGACGGGTATGCTTGCCTGAATTGCACTAAGCAGCAAAATAAGCACCACGGGAAAGCCGATTCCAAAGCACAGGTTAAGCGGGTCGCGGAGAATTTCTTTAGCATTTCGATTGGCAAAGGTCAGCATTTTCATTTTACGCCCTCCTTTACGATTGTCACAAAGGCTTGCTCTAAGCTCTCTGCGTGAGCGGCGTCCTTAATTTCGCGAGTCGAGCCGACAACAAGAAGCTTGCCCTTGCCCATAATACCGATTCGGTCGGCAAGCGCCTCGGCCTCTTCCATATAGTGAGTTGTCAAAATAATGGTAACCTTGCCCTTTAGCGAGCGAATAATATCCCACAGCTCGCTTCGCGCAAGAACGTCCAGCCCAAGAGTAGGCTCGTCAAGAAAAAGTATCTTCGGCTCGCTGATAAGCGCCATTGCAATGCTTAGTCTGCGCTTGTATCCGCCCGAAAGCTTGCCCGCCTTACGGTTTATCACGCCCTCAAGCCCCAGACTGTTTGTAAGCTCCTTAATCTTGGAATCCTGCTTGTCGCCACCTATGCCGTGAACTCCGCACATAAGCCGCAGGTTTTCTTGCACGGTAAGCGCAGGCGCGACAGCCGTTTCCTGCGGGGATACCGCAATCAGCGATTTGACCGATGCGGCTTGCTTGCTTATGCTGTAGCCCATCAAGAATGCGTCACCGCTTGTGGGCGCGGTTAGACACGAAAGCATTTTGACTGTGGTGGTCTTGCCTGCCCCGTTTACGCCCAGCAGAGCGAACAGCTCGCCGCCAAAAACGGTAAGGCAAAGACCGTCAACTGCGACTACGTCCTTGTATTTTTTGGTAATATTGTCAATTTTTATCGCTTCCATATTCTACTCCACAGCATACTGCTTTTTTAGCCCTTGGTACGCATCCGTAAGCATTTTGCTAACAAGCTCCCAATCAAGATCGAGATAGCCGGTAGCAAACATGGTGGCAACGCCGTGAACGTACGCCCACATTTCGAGGTGAAAAAGCTTTGTATCCTTACCCTCAAGCCCCGTATTATTATGCACAAAATTCTCCATTTGATTAGTAAGCTCGGTTTCCTCGGGTATTACCTCGGCAGAACGGTCGCGCATATATAGAAGCCTAAAAAGCTCCCTTTCCTCTTTGGCAAAACGAATATACGCCATGCCGTTTGCCTTATACGGTGGGTAAACCCCACTTTGGACCTCGCGCTTTAAATACTCGGCGCAAAGCGATTCTGCACGGTCAATCACGGCACGTCGAAGCTCGTCCATCGAAGCAAAGTTAGAAAATATCGGCTGCGTCGAACAGCTTAAGGCGGCGGCTATTGCCCTTGCGTTGATGGCTTGCTCGCCGCTTACTCTTACAAGCGCGGTGGCAGTTTTTATAATATCCTCTTTTGTTATTTTTACTCTCGGCGGCATAACTCCCCCTCTTTTTATAATATAACTATTGTTATATATCGTATGATATTATATCACCTTCTTGCCGCGCTGTCAATAGGTTTACAAAAAGATTTTTAGCATTTTTATTATAGGTCCAAACAAAAAACCATTACACACATATGTAATGGCTTTTGATATCGTTAGATTTTTTATTTTTAGCAAAACAAGAATGCGGCAATAAGGCTGAGAATTGAGGCAAACAGAAAAAGCACGCCGAGATTTGCAATCATATTTGATACGAACGGCTTGTGGGGCTGCTTGCTGTACTGGCGCGAAAAACCGTTTGCGCCAAAGAAATGATAGAAGAAAAATGCAAATACGAATATGACTGCGGCAAGCAAAAATGTGATAAGCGATAGCCACATTAGTCCCGACTTAGTTATAATCATTACTTTACCTCCACATTCAACACCTTTACTCTAAAAAGCAAGAAGTGCTCGCGGCTGTCGGGATAGATGCGGTACAGCACGGGGCAGGTGTCGAACATTTTTTGTTGCAGCTCCTCGTCCTTACATTCGGTAGCTACGCCTGTGATACGAATCCACTCGCGACTGCCTTCCTTTTTTGCAACGATTTGCATATTGCCGCTGATAAGAAGCTGCTTGTGCGTTTGTCCCATATCGTTGGTGGCGATAAAAAGGTCGCCGTCCTCCTCCATAACTGCGCCAAAAGGTCTGCCGGCAGGAAAATCACCGTTGTTGGTGAGAACAAAAAACGCTCCACACTCACGCAAAAATTCATAAGCCTTACTCATAATTGTTTACCTCTTTTTGTAAATTTACAATATTTTGCCGATACGTATCGGCGTTTTACTGTTATTGCTCGGCTACCTCTTGCGTTTGCTGTTGCTCATTGTTAAGCCAGCCACGCTTGCGCATAACCGCAATTACGCCGTAGCTGATGCCGTAGATGATGTTTACCATAGCAAAAATTGCAATCGGCACGAGAAATAAAAGCGCAATCGGAGGCAAGCCGATTCCAAACGGATCGCTTTCCAAGAAGAACCAGTTGTAGCCAAGCAGGATGTTGCCGAGCTTTGCCCACAATGCGATACCCACAAGAACGACAGCCGCCTTCCAAACGTTTTTATATTCAAGCTTGGTTTTGCCAAACGCAACGGTAAGGAAGCCCCAGGCAAATTCCACGCCGTGGAAGAACATGGTTTGTACGGTACGGTAGCACCACGGCTCGCCGCCCACGCCCGTGCTGGGGTACGTAAGGTACATAAGGGGCGCAACGATAGCAAGTGCGGCAATAGGCTCGATAAAACGGTGGAACTTTTTGTTGAATTGCACGAAAGCGATTATGGGACAGAGCACGGTGCAGATATGGAAGGGAAGCTTATCCATATTAAGCCCTGCCGCCTCGTACGCACCGTCCACGTAATCGGCGTACACGAAGTCGTGCACGAAGAAGTCGGCAACGTACGAAATTACAAGCAAATAGGCAAGAATTTTTAAG
>SVHR01000028.1 GCA_015055705.1 Clostridiales bacterium
TCGCGTTGCTTCGAATTAAACCACATGCTCCGCTGCTTGTGCGGGTCCCCGTCAATTTCTTTGAGTTTCAACCTTGCGGCCGTACTCCCCAGGCGGGATACTTATCGCGTTTGCTTCGACACAGATGATTTTCTCACCTTCGTCTAGTATCCATCGTTTAGGGCGTGGACTACCAGGGTATCTAATCCTGTTTGCTCCCCACGCTTTCGAGCCTCAGTGTCAGTTACAGTCCAGTAAGCCGCCTTCGCCTCTGGTGTTCCTCCTAATATCTACGCATTCCACCGCTACACTAGGAATTCCGCTTACCTCTCCTGCACTCTAGCTCAGTAGTTTTATATGCAGTGACGAGGTTGAGCCTCGTAATTTCACATATAACTTGCTGTGCCACCTACACTCCCTTTACGCCCAGTCATTCCGGACAACGCTTGCCCCCTACGTATTACCGCGGCTGCTGGCACGTAGTTAGCCGGGGCTTTCTTACAGGGTACCGTCATTCTTCGTCCCCTGCGACAGAAGTTTACAATCCGAAAACCTTCTTCCTTCACGCGGCGTTGCTGGGTCAGAGTTCCCTCCATTGCCCAATATTCCCCACTGCTGCCTCCCGTAGGAGTCTGGACCGTTTCTCAGTTCCAATGTGGCCGATCACCCTCTCAGGTCGGCTACCCATCGTCGCCATGGTAGGCCGTTACCCTACCATCTAGCTAATGGGACGCGAGCTCATCTTTATCCGCTTAGTCGCTTTTACCCCTCCATGATGCCATGGCGTGGTCTTATCCGGTATTAGCACGTATTTCTACATGTTGTCCCGATGATAAAGGCAGATTGCTCACGCGTTACTCACCCGTCCGCCGCTAAGTATAGGAGCAAGCCCCTATACTCCGCTCGACTTGCATGTGTTAAGCACGCCGCCAGCGTTCGTCCTGAGCCAGAATCAAACTCTTATTATATGGTATATCTTTTTACTCCCTCTAAAGGAAGTATCCAAATATCTAGTCTAACTCTGTCTCTTAACTTCTACTGACTTCCGTTAATTGACTTTGTTCGTTGTTGTGTTTTTAATTCGCTTTCTTGTTCTATATATTTCCAATGTTCGCGCCGCCCCCTCATTCGGGACAGCCTACACAATATACTACATACCCATAAGGTCTGTCAAGCGTTTTTAGGCACTTTTTAAAACTTTTTTTAATTTTTTTGTATTTATTTTTTGAGCTTCTTTTTTGGGGTGAGCACCCATTCCCCCCTTGACTATTTGCGCGTCTCCGCTAATGGTTTGCACTATCATACTTGTGCTTTATAGATTATAAGAACCGTCGCTGCTGCCGTACTTATCTCCGCTATGAGCTGAACCAAAAAACCACCCGCTTTCCGCTTTGCGTTGACTTAAAGAAACGCCCACGCTAATCTGGCAGTTGTTATATACCGTTCCGACAACTCCGCCGCAAGCCGCATTAAAGCCCCGCGCATAATAATATCCTTGCACTAATCCGCCGGAAAAAATCGTTCTCTCTGCAAATCCGGCCATTCCGCCTACTCTCGTGCATCCTTCATTTCTGTTCCCCTGAAACGCCAAGTTGATTTTACCGTCTATTATATTACAATTTTGTATTGTACAATTTTTCATCCAGCCGGCTATACCGCCCGCAATCGGACCGTGCGGACAGTTGTCATTATTTATATCCCAAGCTTCCTTACTATTTTCATCGACAGTTTCTATTTTGGGGACTACATTAAGATTAGATATTGTTGCGTTTTCCAACGCGCCAAACAATCCGTAAGAATAAATATATGTCAAATCGCTAAAACCGCTTCTTATTTTTATCTGATAGGTTATGGTTTTTCCGTTTCCATCAAATTTTCCCATAAAGCGATTTGAAGGACGGTTTCCCTTTTTCCACGAATTGTCGCCTATCGGCGTCCAGTTATTGCCATTTAATTCTTCGACAATATCAATATCGGCGCACAGCTTAAAATATACATTTTCGTTATTTAAGTTATTTCCAATTTTGCCAAAATCCTCAAAATTGCATATTTTATACGGATTTTTTTGACTTCCATCCCCCTTATCTACAATGAATTTAAAATATTTTTCTCTTTCGAGCGCTGCCTGTTTTTGAGCAGCCTCTCCGTCATAATACTCTTTTAATTCCGACTTTCTCTGAAGGCTCTCAATATTATCGTCAGGAAGCAAATCCCACAGCGGAATAAAATCCAACTCTTCGTCCATTAAGATTACGGCATTTGAATATCCGGGAATATATTCATTAGCTTTTCCGATAGAAGCAATCCACTCGTTTACCGTCGCATCATTTTCTCCATTAAACAAGCTTTCTGCGTTTCCGACGTACATAGCCTCTCCACCCAAAATCTGCTGATTTAAGTTGCCTACGGTTGAGCCTGAAATGGATGAATTTTCCTCTTTAAGGTTTTGGTAATATGAGGCGCTTACGCCGACTTTTTCTGACAAAATGTTTACCGAGCCTTCGATATTAAATTTATCTTCTCCCGTTGTTGATGCTATCTTTTCATCTGAATTACCGACAAAGCTTACATAGGCACTACCGCCGGCCGCATAAGCGCTCAACATATGCGTTCCGTAATTATTAAAAAAATCCTCGGGAGTATCGTTTAACAATGAATTTACAAAATCATCGTTCAAATATACATAGCCGCCGTTCAAATCCTTTGTCCACAGCTTTTCTATAATGTTTTTGTTTTTTAATGACGAGGCATAAGAAAACTTCTTTGAATTTATTTCCAGCAACACGTAATAATGGTTGCTTTTTTGCTTGTATTCCTCAATGTTTGTATAGTCAAATTTTGTAGATAAACCAACATCTACATAATAAAGCGGGAAGTTTGCTTTACGCGAAAAACCGTACTCTTCTTTTTTGTACTCTGAATATTCCTGAAAATTATTTATGTATGACAAATTTGCTTTTGTATTAGAATTCGGTACGCCGGTCGCATCAATAACGCTATAATCCTCAATGATTTTTGTTGCCTTAAAGACGCTCGCATCCATCTTGTTGGAATCAAGAGTATTAAGAGAGCGCCCCAGATAACAGTTCTCCGCATTCCATTTTGAAACGCCTTCATCGTTGATATTTCTATTATATGTATAGCTTACCTCGTTCGACCAAGCCGAATCAGAGTTTAGAATACCGTTCCCTTTTGCCTTAACCTTGACAACCCCGCTTCCGCTTTCTTCTAACACTTCACTTAAATCAAATTTCAAATCATCCGTGCTTCTTTCATAAAAACCGTCGATGTTTATAATGTAGGATTCTGCGCCATCCACGCTTCCCCAGTACACAACATTGTATTTTACCTCATTTATTGTTGGCGCATCGAGCTTACCAAAAGTACATCCTACGACAGTAACAGCGCACATACATATAACCGTTATAAATGCAACAAACAATTTCTTCATACTTCACTCCTTAAAAAATATTTGCATAGTCCATACGGTGGAACAATACACCATAATTGTAATCTTACAATTGTAAGAAGTCAACTATTTTTCTTACAATTGTGAGAAACTTTTTATATGGAAAACAAGTTTAGTGAAATTCTTAAGGATTTAAGGGTCGAAAAGGGATTGGGTCAGGTAGAGCTTGCAAAAGCTCTTTGTTTAAGCAAAGGAATCATTAGCTTATGGGAAAACGGCTTACGAGAGCCGAGATTATCCAGCCTTATTGCCTTAAGCAAGTTTTTTAACGTATCAATAGATTATTTGGCAGGAATAGAAAGTTAAAATCGTTTGTGCTTTTAGACTATAAAAGCACCTATTTTTGAGTGAATTATTGTCCTATGCCGAAAATATTTTTAAATATTGCTTAGCTCTACCGCTGTTGGTAACAATGCAGGACTTGACTTGCGAAAACACGTATAGTATAATAAATGTATGCGTATAGATAAGTTTTTGAAGGTATCCAGAATACTCAAGCGTCGCTCCCTTGCAAATTCGGCGTGCGACTCGGACAAGGTTTTTGTAAACGGCAAGGCAGTTAAGCCCTCGCACAGAGTAAAAGAAGGTGACGAGGTGACTATAGAATTCCTTAGCGGCAAGCTTACCTTTATTATAAAGGGGCTTAATGAAAAAGCGTCCAAGGAAGAGGCATCTACCCTATATGAAATCGTTAAAGATTAGTTCTATCATTCTTTGCGGCGGCAAGGGAGTTCGTTCGGGCAGTCCCAAAAACAAGGTTTTGTGCTACTTTGGCATCAAGACCGCGCTTGAATATTGCCTTGACGCCTTTGCCCCATTTTGTGACGAGCAAATCGTAGTTTCTGCAAGGGACGACATCGACGAAGCAACCGCTTTAAGCGCACCGTACGGCGCAAAGGTTGTTCTTGGCGGCGACACGAGGACGGAAAGCGTGCGAAACGGCTTGGCACAAGCAAGCGGCGACATTGTTCTTATTCACGATGGCGCAAGGCCGTTTGTAAACGCCAAAACGATTGATGACTGCATAATATCCGCTATACGCAACGGAAGCGGAATAGCCGCAATAAAGGCGGTTGATGCGCTAAAAACGGTTTGCGGTGACGTGATTACGGGCGAGATTCCGCGAGAAAGCTTGTACCAAATGCAGACGCCGCAAGCCTTCCGATTGGACGAAATAAAAGCCGCATACGAAAAGGCAAACGGAGCTTTTACGGACGACAGCGCAGTATACAAAGAAGCAGGATTTGTACCTTATATAGTTTTAGGCTCGGCAGATAACAAAAAAATTACAACGCCCGAGGATATGATTTCTACTCCGCCCTGTCAAAAAATCGGGTGCGGAATGGATTTTCATACCTTTGCCCAAAACCGTAAGCTGATTTTGGGCGGCGTACATATCCCGTACAAAATGGGACTTATAGGCAACAGCGATGCAGACGTTGTGGCACACGCAATAATGGACGCACTTCTGTCTGCCATAGGCGAGCCTGATATCGGCGTTCTCTTCCCTTGCACAGACGAATACAAGGACGCCGACAGCATTGAGCTGCTTAGGCGTGTCATACAAATGGTATCGCAGCATAGCCGCAAGATAATAAGCGTATCCGTCACAATTATGGCGCAAGCACCGAAAATGGCAGCACACATCCCCGCTATGCGAAAGGCGCTAAGCGAGGCAATGAATATAAGCACCGCCGCGATAAATATTTCGGCAACGACCACCGAGGGGCTTGGCGTTATCGGTGAGGGCAAGGGAATCGCCGCCGGCGCAGTTTGCCTATTGCAATAATATAGCTGATTATGTCAAAAAACCGCGAATACGTATCGCGGTTTTTTGTTACTTTCTCTAAAAATTTATGCTACAATATTAGACAAAAATGCTTTTACATCTTTGTAGGCGTCTTTAACAGGATAAGCTCCATGCCGTTTTTAAGCGTATTTCTTACGGCTTGCGTAAGGTAAAGGCGTGCATTTTGCGCATTAACATCGTCGCTGATAATGCGGTGTCCGATATAGAACTTATTGAACGCCTGCGCCAAATCTATAAGGTATCTTGTAAGAATGCTGGGCTCGTAACGCTCGGCGGCAACTGCCACAGTGTCCTCGTACGAATTAAGCATGCGAATAAGCGTAAAGGTGTCGTCGTCGATAAGCTCGCCGCAGTCTATTTCTCCCGTAGGCTGAGCCTTAGAAAGCACCGAGCAACACCTTGCGTGTGTGTATTGCAAATATGGGCCGGTTTCGCCATCAAAGTTAAGTGCCTTATCAAACGAGAACACTATATCCTTGATACGGCTGTTGCTGAGCGCGCCAAATACAACCGCGCCCACGCCTATTGCCTCTGCCGTTTCGTCGGCGTTTTCCAGGTCGGGATTCTTTTCGGAAATAATCGCTCTGGTTTTTTCTACCGCCGTGTTGATTACGTCCACAAGCTTAACCACGTTGCCGCTACGAGTGCTGAGCGAGCCGCCGCCCTCGATGCTTACCATGCCAAACGGCACGTGAACGCAGTCCTTTGCCCACTCGTGCCCCATAAGCTCAAGCACCTTAAACACCTGCTTGAAGTGCAAATTTTGTTGATACGCCACAACGTAAAGGTTCTTGTCGAAGTTGTACGTGTTTTTACGGTAGAACGCGCAAGCAAGATCGCGAGTTGCATACAGCGACGCTCCGTCACTGCGGAGAATCAAGCAGGGCGTCATTCCGTACTCGTCAAGCGGAACAATCATAGCTCCGTCAGACGGTTGCAAAAGATTCTTTTCCTTAAGCTCGTCAACGACGGGTTGCATCTTGTCGTTGAAGAACGCCTCACCGTTGTAGCTGTCGAATTTTATTCCTAATCTATCGTAAACCTTGGTTACTTCCTCGAGGGTGATGCGCTTGAACTCCTCGTAAGCGGCAGTCGCGCGCTCGTCCTTTTCCTCGATTTTCTTAAACCACATACGAGCCTCGTCATTGAGGGAGTCGTCAAGCTCGGCTTCCTTATGAAAGCGCACGTACAGCTCCAAAAGGCTGTCCATGGTCTGCTCGCCCTTGCCCCACTTGAAGTATGCTGTAAGAAGCTTGCCAAATTGCGTTCCCCAGTCGCCAAGGTGGTTGATGCCTATCGCGTTGTAGCCGAGATAGCGGTAAATGCGGTGAAGCGAGCCGCCGATAACGGTGCTGGACAGGTGTCCGATATGGAACGGCTTTGCAATATTGATAGACGAATAGTCGATACAAACAGTCTTGCCGTTGCTTGCGTGCGGAGCAAATCTTTCGCCACGGGCAAGAACACCACTCAGCACCTGCGCCGCCATAGCCTTGCGGTCGAAATAGAAGTTAAGGTAGCCGTTTACACTTTCTACCCTCTCGATATGAGCAGGCAAATCTGTCATGCCGCCACGAAGCTTGTCGGCAATCATCACGGGCGACATACGCATAGCCTTGCTAAGCTTAAAGCACGGCAAGCAGCAGTCGCCGTTTTTTATATCCTGCGAATAAACCAGCAATCCCTTGGTTTCCGCCTCGGGGGTTATGCCCTTAGAAATAATATATTCCTCTGTAATCTTCAAATAATCCATATTTCGCCCCTTATACGTTGAATCTAAAGAGTACCACGTCGCCGTCCTGCATAACGTACTCCTTGCCCTCGCTACGCACCTTGCCCTTTTCCTTGGCACCAACGAAGCCGCCGCACGCCATAAGGTCGTCGTATGTCACAACCTCGGCACGAATGAAGCCCTTTTCGAAGTCGGTATGTATCTTACCTGCCGCCTGCGGAGCCTTGGTGCCACGCTGAATAGTCCACGCACGCACCTCTTTTTCGCCTGCCGTAAGGTAGCTGATAAGACCGAGAAGCGAGTAGCCTGCCTTTATAATTCTATTCAAGCCGCTTTCGGTAAGGTTAAGCTCCTCGGCGAAAATCGCTCTGTCCTCGGGGTCGAGCTGAACGAGCTCGCACTCAACCTTGGCGCAAATTTCTATCGATTGGCTATGCTCAGAAGCCGCAAACTCCTTGACCTTAGCAGAATGCTCGTTGCCCTTGCCGATATCCTCCTCGCCCACGTTGGCGCAGTAAATTACCGGCTTGTCGGTAAGCAAAAAGAACGTAGAGGTAAGCTCGCGCTCCTTGTCGGTAAGCTGAAGTGTCCTAACCGACTTGCCGTCAGCAAGACAAGCGTACAGCTTTTTGAGCAGCTCAGCCTCTTCCATATATTTCTTTTCGCCCGTCTTTACGAGCTTTTCCGCCTTTTCCTTGCGTTTTGTTACCGTTTCGAGGTCGGCAAGAGCTAGCTCGAGGTTGATAATTTCTATGTCGCGAATGGGGTCTACGGTGTCCTCAACGTGCGTGATATTTTTGTCCGAAAAGCAACGCACCACGTGAACTATGGCATCCACCTCGCGGATATGTGAAAGGAATTTGTTGCCCAGTCCCTCGCCCGAGCTTGCGCCCTTAACGAGTCCCGCAATGTCCACAAATTCAAGCACCGCAGGAGTGATTTTCTTAGTATTATACAGCTTGCCGAGAGCCCCAAGTCTATCGTCGGGCACGGCAACCACGCCTACGTTAGGCTCGATAGTGCAAAACGGGTAGTTAGCGCACTCGGCGCCTGCCTCTGTTATCGCATTAAACAGCGTGCTTTTGCCAACGTTGGGGAGTCCTACCACTCCAAGTTTCATATCAATTTCCGTCCTTATCTGTTTTTTGACGCACAGCGTCGCAGTTTACCGTACCATTATAGCACAACCTCAGCCGCAAACGCAACTAAAATTACGCAAGCTCGAAGAGTATGTTGCCGCTGTTTGCGCTGACAAGCACGACCCTTAGGGGGTCGCCAAGCGTAATTACGCCCTTGCCGAAAACGCTCATCGTTGAGGTTGCCTCGTTGAATTGAGTATTGCCCATCGTTTCTGCCCTTATCATACCCTCGGCGGTATTGTCAAGCTCGACGTAAACACCCCACTCGGTAATTCCGCTGACCGTACCGTCAAAGATTTTACCCACGAACTGCGACATATAGTCGGCGATATAAAGCTCGTCGATTTCACGCTCGACCTTTTCGCAAAGACGCTCCCGTTCAGACGCTTGCTTTGCCGCCTCCTCTACATCCTTATTATATGCGGTAAGGCTTTCGCCGCGAATGTGGCTTTTGATTACTCTATGAATAGCAAGATCGCTGTATCTGCGAATGGGTGACGTAAAGTGGCAATACTCCTTGATTGCAAGCCCGAAGTGGCCGCCGCACTCCACCGAATACCTTGCCTTGGACATACTGCGAAGGGTCATTCTGCTTACCGCCGCCTTCTTGCCTTGCGGAACGGAATCAAGCAAGCTTGCAATTGAGGACGACGAGGGCTTTACGCCTTTAATGCCCATTGCCTCGAGAAAAACGTTAAGCTCGTCAATTCTTTCGGGTGAGGGCGGCTCGTGCTCGCGATACACAAACGGAGCCTTGAGTGCAAGGAACTTTTTTGCCACGAAGCGGTTGGCGGCAATCATACACTCCTCGATTATGGAGTGAGCAAGCAGCCGCGGTGATTTGCTTACGTTTGTCACCTTACCGCAGTCAAACTCAAATTTTGGCTCGGGAATTTCGAAGTCGATATTTCCCTCGCTATCACGCTTTTTCTTTAATACGTCCCTTAGTTCTTTTAACAAAAGCAGTGTGTTTTTGTGCTGAGTGTAATCGTCACTTTCGCCGCTGAGAACCTTGTCCGCACGCTCGTACGTCATACGCTGATGTGAGCATATAATACCCTCGACCACCTCGCCGCCTATAATATCGCCGCTTGAACATATGTCCATAATTGCCGTCAAGGTATAGCGCGGCTCGTTTTCATTAAGCGAGCAAACGCCGTTGCACAGCGCCTCGGGCAGCATGGGAATAACGCTTTCCCCGTAGTAAAAGCTGTTGCCGCGGCGGAATGCCTCCTTATCGGTGTGAGAGTGATTGGGCACGTAATGCGCCACGTCGGCTATATGCACCCACAGCCTAAATCCACCGTCCGTCCTTTCGGCATAAACGGCGTCGTCAAAGTCCTTACTGCTCTCGCCGTCTATCGTAAAGCACGGCTGGGCGGTAAAGTCCACCCTGCCGTCCGAGGTGATGGGCTTGCGTGCCGCTTCCTCGGTTTCGTCAAGCACCTTTTGTCTAAAATCCTCGATACCAAGCTTGAAAATTGCCGCCTCGATATCCGAGCTTAGCGTGCCTGCCTTGCCCAGCACCTTTATGATTTCGCCTCTGCCTCTATCCTTGCGCGACAAGCGAACGACCACACGGTCGCCGATATCCGCCCTGCCGCCCGTAACGTAAATATCACGGCTGTAATACTTGCCGTCGGGTATAACCTTGGGCGTACGCATTTCCATAACGAAAATACCGGTAAGCTCGTTTGTGCCGTTTGCCACGATACGCCTAACCTCGCCGTGATCAGGATACACGTCTACCTCAACGGTATCGCCGTGCATAGCCCCTTTTAGCGACTTAGCAGGAATAAAAATATCCTCGTTTTGCTCGCACGACAAAAAGGCAAATCCGCGGCTGGAGCCTCGAATAACGCCCACTACCGTACGAATCGGCCTTTTGCTATCCGCCCTTTGTCTACCCTTATGGCTATAATTTGTATAAATATTTTTTCTTTTCATATATTCCTTTGCAAAAAAAACAATAGGCGCTGTCACTACAAACAAAAATAGGACGCAAACACCGTCTGCGCCCCACTAATCTATCCTATTTTTAGCACCTTAGAACTTAATCCAAAAGCCGGTAATAAAGAATGCAATCGTAACAACTACAACCACGATACTAAGAACTACCGTAAGTCTTTTCATGATACCCTCGGGGGTGCGAACCTTGTTCTGCGAATAGAACGAGTCATATGACTGACCGCTGAGTGCGCTCATACCCTCGGATGCCGACGGCTGCAACAAAACAAGTACAATAAGCGCAAGAGCGCAAACTGCCAAAATGGAAATGCAAACAATTCTTATTACACGCATTATGTCAGACGTAGTCGTAACTGCGGACATAAGCATATTCATAACGTTAATAAGTTTCAAAGCGTTCACCTCTAAAAATAATGCTAGGGTATTATAGCAGAAAGCAATCTCTTTTGCAAGCGATTTTATGCCGGAAAACGCTTTTTTCTAAAATTTTTGAATAGAATCGCCTATCAGCTTGCCTGCAATTTTTAATGACGAAAGCTTGGACTCGTCCGGCTGAACACCGCCAAACAAAAAAATGCCGCCAAAGACATCGCTCGTGCCAAAAATAGGCGCATACGCCATGTGCGAAAAGCCATAGCTTATACCGCCCGTAATACCGCTACGGCGATCCTTGAGGTTCTTTACAAGCTCTGGCGACACCTCCTTGCTAAGCAAAACGCTTTTTCCACCGCCTGCGCCTACAATAAATTCCTTAAAATTGCTGATTGCGGCTGTCAAGCCAAATTCCGAGGCAAGGCTGTCGCATGCAGATCGCCCAAGCGCCACAAGGTCCCCCTCGTTGCTTACCTTGCTGATAACGATATTGCCGTTTTCCATCGCCACGATTTCCAGCGGATCTCCTATATTTATACTATACAGCCTACGATATTCGCGCGGAATAACTATTCTGCCAAGCTCGTCAAGACGACGAACGATTCCTGTTGTTCTCATTTGTTTCCTCCCTATGGTAGTATGCACCAAAACCTAAGCAAAATACATATTTTTCTTGACATTATACAAAAATAAATGTATAATTATCGCTATGAAAAAGCACGCAAGAATTTATGTACTCGACAAGGACGACCAGTTTACGGCTATATTTTTGGGCACGGTAGAGGACTCGAATACCGGCTATTATATCGAATATGAGGACAGCGAGGGCGTGACGTGCGTGATAGGCTACAGCAAAGGAATAGCAACGATTACTCGCACTGCCGAGCCCGTTTATACCCTCGTGCTTGAAGAAGGGGCTCCTCACGCCTTTAGAATAGAAACTCCGTACGGCAATATCGAGGCTGCCGCACACCCCATAACCGTGCGTTCACGAAATTACGGCAATAAACGCACCATAACACTTGTATACGATCTTATTCTCGGTAAGGAAAAAATGCGCCATACGCTAAAGCTAAAGGTCGAGCTTTTAGAATAATATATTGGCCTATACTATCATAAAAACGCAAAAAAAACGGTGGTACGTACCACCGTTTTTTTGTATAAGCCGTAATTTTATTATGCTTTATAGTTAAAGGTAATATAGCCGTCTACGTTAAGACCCTCGCTATCCATAAGCTCTACCTCAAAGTAAGCAACTGCATTTCTGGTGCCTGCAAAAACATATTCACAGTCCTCACCGCTAATGCTCTTAGTCGCCTCGCCGCTGTTAACGATTCCATTCTCGGCGTCACCGCTAAGCTGGGTAATCTTTACGTTTAAGCCGCCCAACACGGTTACTCTTTGACTCATAGAAACGGACGGAGTGTAAGCAAAATAAATCTTTTGACCTGCAGTAGTGAACTTGAGTCTGTAAGTACCCTCTGCTACTGCATACGGGCTAAAGCTTTCTGCGTCGATAGTCGTGTCTTCTACGTAAGAACCCGTACCGTCGCCGCTAGCGGCCTGATTGAGATCTGCATCCGTCTTAAGTCTAAGTTTGATAGTTTTGCTTTCGCCCTTATTGATAATGCAAAGGTCGTAGGTAATGTTATCGGGCAAGTTCTGCAAATGCACCTCAAGTGCTGTAGCCGTGGTATCGGTAATGGTGCTGAACATATCGTCGCCATAATCAAACGTTACAACGCCGTTTTTGTCAGTGCTGGGAACGTAAGCATAGCAAGCTCCACCGCCGTTTTCTACATATTTGCAGACCTGTACCTGCATACCCTGAACAGCCTGATCGTCCAAGCCGATTACCTTGATAGTAAACGCAGGAGTGTCGTCATCGGGATTTGGCGCCGGGCAACCAAGGCATGCAAACGCCATAATCGCAACAAGCATAAGCGCAAATATACCAAATAATTTTTTCATAGTAGTCTCCTTATAAGTAGTATAATTTATAATACCACCGTTTACCCACTTGTGTCAAGTGAAATAAAACACAAAAAGCAAAGCGGTACAACTCCATTGCTTGTTCTTATGTACAAAAGCATATATACTAAAAAACACGCCTATATAGACGTGCTTTTTTAGTATAATTGATTTAAAACTACATCTCAAATGTGGGATTTGTTAACCAGGAAAGCAATTGTGCATACGTGGAATACGCACCGTTTACGACTCCGATAACATCACCGTCATTATCCTCCACTCCGTCATCCTCAACCATTACAACATAGGGCAAGCCACCGTTGGAATAGCGCTGATATCTTTGATAAATGGGATAGTTGGGCGAGCTTGCATCAAGATACGAGGTAGCCGAAACGTTTACCTTTACGATCTTAACGTCTGCCGCAATTGCTTGTGCGTTGTTTGCCTGCAATGCTGCTATATGTTCTTCAAATTGACCCTGCAGTACATTACAATAGTAGCACTCTGTGCCGTAAAAATCAATAAGCACTCTGCCCTCTCTTGCGATAAGTGCATCAAATTCGGCAAGACGCTGCTGCGCAGTGATACTGTTGCTACTGGGCTCAAAGTTATAAATTCTTGTCAAATCGTCGTCAAATACAATCTGCAGTGTAGTATTGCCTGTCATAACAAGCGCATAAGTATAAGTATAGTTGCCGTCAAAATTAAGCTCAGCCTTTTTGCTTTGACCGTTTACCTTAAAATCCTTAACAACACTACCGTTGGCAGTTGTGATGGTAATAGCAACCTCTTCATCCTCTGCGTACATTGCTCTGTCGGGGTTAACCGTCATTGAACCCTTAGTGGTGTCGTAAACGCCCTTATCCAAGGTAAACTTATAGTCCTCACTCTTCCAAATGCCCTCATTTTGGAATTGAACCGTAACGGTAGTATCCTTATCTGCATACCAATCACGGGACGTAGTGGTGAACTCGTTGCTGCCGTTACGCAAGGTATCGGTGTAATTACGAGTGCCGATATAAACAGACTGAATTTCGTATCCTGTCTTTGCCTCGATGCTGATAGTAACCTTTTCGCCCAAAGCGTACTCTTCCTTTGCAGGCGAGAGAGTTACGGTACCCTTGTTGGTGTCGTAAGCTGCAACGGTAAGCTTGCAGGTGGTGGGCTCCGTATCCGGACCCGGGTCAGGCTCCGGGCATGCTACCAAAGTGGCGCTTACCGAAACAAGCAAAAGCATGCTGAGCAATAACGACAAAAGCTTTCTAAACTTTTTCATAGTATTCTCCTTGTTTATTATAATAATTAACCATATAATAATAACATTATTACTCACAATTTGTCAATGCTTTTATTATAAAAATTAGCTGAAAATCGCCGCAGTTATTCCTCTATCAAAACGGATTCGATTACAATCGGCTCTACGGGAACGTCGTCGTAATACGTCCATCTGGTTGTTTTTACCTTGCTGATAGCAATTGCCGCATCTAAAGACTCTTGATCGCGCACCATTCCGAACGCCGCATACTGTCCGTCCAAGAAGCCGCAGTCCGCCACGCAAATAAAGAACTGGCTGGACGCGCTGTCGGGAATATTGGTGCGCGCCATCGAAATAACACCGGGAGCGTGGTGTAAGCGATTGTCAATTCCGTTTGCCATAAACTCGCCCTTTATGCTTTGCGAGGTCTTATGAACAAGTCCGTCCCTATACTCAAAGCCGCCGCCCTGAATCATAAAGTCCTTGATTACCCTATGGAAGCAAAGACCGTTATAAAAATTCTCCTTTGCAAGCTTAACGAAGTTTTCTACCGTGATGGGCGCAACCTCGGGGTAAAGCGCAAGCCTGATTTGCTTGCCGTCAGTAAACTTAACCGTAGTATTTATTGTTTTCATAGTTTTATCTCCTTGTGCGATTATTGTAGCATACGTAGCGCATTATGTCAATTATTTGGCTCTACGGTTATTATAACTCTTTTTTAATTGACATTCCCAACCGTTTTATAGTATAATACAACGGTAAAGGCACCCATAGTTTAATGGATAGAGCATAGGTCTTCGGAACCTATTGTGAGGGTTCGAATCCTTCTGGGTGCGCCAAAAAGTCCCTGCAGCCAACAAGGTTGTAGGGGCTTTTTGCCAGAAGGATTCGAACACTGAGAGGGCGCGAGCGTTAATAAAACAGTCCTGTGGACTGTTTTTAGCGAGCGGACGAGCAATCTATGATTGCGAAGTC
>SVHR01000029.1 GCA_015055705.1 Clostridiales bacterium
GGGTCTGCCCAAATTTGCCTAAGCTGCTTATACGAGCATTGCTGCTTGGGCAAATTTGGGCAGACCCACTCCTTTTTTTGCGAGTTCTTCTTTTGGGTTGTTGTTGCCATACAGCACCATCCTTTGACATAAATTACATTAACTTAAGATACAAATCTTTAATTTCTTCTACGCTTGTTTCGCGGGGATTACCCGGTCGGCATGCATCATCGTAAGCGGACTGCGAAAGAAAGTCTATATCCTTGCTTTTTACAATATCTTTGAGATTTGTTGGGATTCCTACGTCGGCAGAAAGCTGTTTTACGGCAGCTATTGCCGCACCTCTCGCCTCGTCAAGGCTCATTTGGTCAACTCCGCTAACGCCCATTGCCTTTGCTATAAAGCGATATTTTTCACCTGTTGCGGGTGCGTTGTATTCCATAACCGTAGGAAGAATAATTGCATTTGCCACACCGTGGGGAGTATCGTACACAGCGCCAAGCGGGTGCGCCATCGAGTGAACGATTCCGAGTCCGACGTTACTAAAGCCCATGCCTGCGATATACTGACCAAGCGCCATGCCCTCTCTGCCCTCGTCGGTGCCTGCGACAGCGCCCCTAAGACTTTTTGCAATAATCTCGATCGCCTTAAGGTGAAGCATATCGCTCATTTCCCAAGCGCCCTTGGTGATGTACCCCTCGATAGCGTGTGTAAGAGCATCCATACCGGTCGCCGCCGTAAGCCCCTTGGACATAGTCGCCATCATATCGGGGTCAACGACTGCCACAACAGGAATATCGTGAACATCCACACACACCATTTTGCGATTGCTTTTTTCGTCAGTTATGACGTAGTTGATAGTAACCTCTGCGGCGGTGCCTGCTGTGGTCGGGACAGCAATTATGGGCACACACGCTTTTTGGGTGGGCGCAACGCCCTCGAGTGAGCGCACGTCGGCAAATTCAGGATTGGTTATGATTATGCCGATTGCCTTTGCCGTATCCATAGAAGATCCACCGCCAACTGCAACGATACAGTCTGCGCCGCAGGACTTAAATGCGGCAACGCCGCTTTGTACGTTTTGAATGGTGGGATTTGGCTTGATGTCACTAAAAATTTCATAGGGAATGCCCGCACCGTCAAGGATGTCGGTCACTTTTTTTGTTACCCCAAATTTGATTAAGTCAGGATCCGAGCAAACGAAAGCCTTTTTAAACCCTCTTGCCTTGATTTCGGTTGCAATTTCCTTGATTGCTCCCTTTCCGTGATAACTTGTTTCGTTAAGAATGAATCTGTTTGCCATAATAGCTATCTCCTTTATATTAGTTTTGGTAATTATTGCCCGTTTTATTTGTGCTTGTTTTTGTAGTGATAATAAGCAGACAGAAGCTTGTCCCGATTCTGGATAAAAAGCGGCATTGTAAGCACCTTGATTTCGCCCTGATAAAAGTGCCATTTGGGGTCGCTGTACGCTTGCTTATGCTCTAAATTTGCGTACACGTATCGACGTTTTTTGCCAAAACAGTTGGTGTAAGTAAATCCGTCCTCGCTTATTTCCACCCTCCAAAGCGACCACGAAAGCGACACGAGCAAGCCACCAAAAGCCACGATGCCGCTTGCAATAACGTACAGAACATCTTCCTCGGCAAACAGCCCTACAAGCGCCGCAACCACGGCAAAAAAGCCTACCGTCACTAGCGGCGCCAGCCTATAGCCAAGAGGATATTTTAATATGTTTCCGTTCCCCTTGCCTTGGAATTTGGACTTAACTAAAATAAGCCTAAAGCACAAAAATGTAATGGCAACAAGCGCAAGAAAAACTAAGTTTTTGATAAAGTATTCTATTATCATAGAGTAAATTTTGCTTTTTTAGTATAAGATTTTGTTGCTTTGCGTCAGCGCAAGAGCAGACTATGCTTGCTCGTTTTCGTTGGATTGAGTATTCTCGGCAGGTGCGGGCGCTCTCTTTTTTACAAGCGCAAGTACCACAAAAACAGCATAAACGATAATTTTTGCTATGCCCACGATAGTATTACAGGTGGAATAGAATTCATATGCATCCGAAGAATAGTAATTATTGGTAAGTCCGCCTATATAGTTGAAGATAGAAAAAAACGCACTGATGGCTGCGAAAATAATAGTTACTATAAAAGCGTGCTTGGCCGCAGTCTGGAGCTCCTCGTCCTCATTCTTTACGTAAAAGAATCCACCAACCAGCACCAGCGCAAGAAAATTAAGATACCCACTTACCCAAACGAGTACCGATTTCCATTTTTTGTTCCAAACATTATTCATATAGCTCCTCCTTATAAAAAGCTTAATTTTGGCAACACGGTAGCTCAAAATCATAACCTACTCATATTTATCAGCGTCATTATGCAAAGCAGATTTGTGTAGAGCCTCCGCTACCACTACTATCATTATAGCATTAAATATCAAATTTGTCAATACTTAGTAAAAAATAGCGCCTTATTCTTATGTCCACCGCACAAAAATAAACCCCCACTCTGTGTTTAAGTGAGGGTATCGTTTTTGTAATGAAGGTCTTTTCTAAGGCTTAGTATTTATCTTACTGAACGTTTTGCCAGATTACGGGTGTTATGCCGTCGGTATCGTAATGCCAATAGTTGCCTTCGTCCGTGGGCATAATCTGGCTGTAATAGTACACCGTTGCATCCGATAATTCTTGTCGTTCCATATCAATTATATCATTCCACTCCTGCTCCGCACCGTCATAATAAACCGCAGTAAGAGCAGTGCAGCCGCCAAACGCATAGTCATTAATACTTTGTACGCTATCAGGAATCATAATGCTTACTAAGCCGCTACAATTTTTGAACGCTCCTGCACCTATTACCTCTAGGCTGTTGGACATCTGTATGCTTGATAAGCCCGAACATCCCTCAAACGCAGTCCCACCTAAGCTTGTCACGCTGTTGGGAAGCGTTATGCCTGTCAAGCCGCTACAATTTTTGAACGCTCCTGCACCTATTACCTCTAGGCTGTTGGGCATTTCTATGCCGTCTAAGCCAATGCAACCCTCAAACGCACAATCCGCAATAAGCACAGTACCCTCTTTTATTGCACAGCTACCCTCAAGCTCGGTTTTTGCGCAGATTAGATAATTGTCAATATACAATAAGCCGTCGTCCCAATTGCTTTGATCGTTATAATATGCCGTATCAAAAAAGGCACCCTCTCCTATGCTTGTAATTGTGTTGGGAATCGTTATGCTTGCTAATTTTACGCAGCTTTCAAACAAAAAATCCCCTATAACCGTCACTGCGTTAGGTATTGTAATACTCGTCAAGCTGCTACAATCACTAAATGCTCTCTCTCCTATGCTTTTGACGCTGTTTGGAATTGTTATATTCTCTAAGGCGCTACAATTGCTAAAAGCCCTCGCACCTATACTCTTTACGCCGTTTGGAATTGTTATGCCCGACAAATTAACGCAATTTTCGAACACTCCGCGTCCTATGCTTGTTACGCCGTGCGGAATCGTTATTACTGTTCCTTGATAGCCTCTAAAAGCATACTCATCTAATTGGGTTATAGCAGGCTCGCTTTCCCATATAATTTGGGCGGTACAACCGCTGAAAGCGTTTTGTCCAATGCCGGTCACTCCCTTAGGAATAGTAACACTCGCCAAGTTAACACACCCTTCAAACGCAAAATTTCCTATGCTCGTCACAGACTCGGGAATCGTTATGCTTGCTAAGCTCTGACATTTGCCAAGCATATAGTTGCCTACGGTATCCAAACCGTTTGGTAAATTTACGCTGACAAGACCGGTGCAATCATAGAATATATAATCGCCTATGGTCGTTACGCTATCGGGTACGGTTATGCTCGTTAATCCCTCGCAATCGGAAAAGGCAAAATCACCTATGGTCGTTACCGAATTGGGTATATTTATACCGGTCAAACCGCTACAACCGCAAAACGCATAATCGCCTATGCTAACTATAGATTTGGGAATAGTGACATTTTTCAAGCCACTGTAGGAATAAAAGGCTTCACTTCCTATTCCGGTTACCGGCTTACCGTTGTAAATGGCGGCAATAGTAATATCGGCATCAGTTGCCGTGCCCTTGTCTAACAGGTAATACGACTGTCCATCTGCGTTCAAACGGTATTTTAAGCCCGCAGTAGGCCTGCAATACCTACAATTCTCATCAAAACCGAACTCATGATCGTAATCGCCGTGCTCAAATGTTTCTTTTCCCCTTTCGCCGCACTTGCAAGAATAATAGTACGTAGCCTTACTTATGCAGCTTGCCTCGGTTGCCAGATACAAATCAGATACAACCTCTTTGTCATACTTATGAATATGCACGCAACCCGTTAGCACGCCTAGTGACAACATAAACGACAAAATTAATGTAAACGCCATCGTTAACCTTGTCTTCTTCATACCTATACCTCCAATTAGTGAATATAGCTGATTGCCGAATTGGACACCACGTTTGCCAAGTCGTACAGCTCGTAGTCGAACTCCTTTTTCATTTTCATCGCCTTGTCGATTTCCATATCTATAAAGCGGTTGTCCTTGATACCGACAACTCGGTTGCCCTTGCCCTCCTTGAGCAGCTTAACCGCCTGAACGCCCCAGCAGGTGCCAAGATATCTGTCGCGAGCTGACGGCGAGCCGCCTCGCTGCAAATGTCCCAAAACGGTAGCACGAACGGCGGCACCGAGGCTGTCCTTAATCTTCCTTTGAAGCTCCTCTGCCTTACACACGCCCTCTGCCACGACGATTATACTGCTGAACTTGCCCTTGCTGCGATCCTCGTTGAGTCTATCCAAAATTTCGAGGTAAGTCATGGGGACCTCGGGCACAAGAACAATTTCCGCACCTCCGCCAAGCCCAGCGTGCAAGGCAATATCGCCACAGCCTCTGCCCATAACCTCGATTATGCAAATGCGGTCGTGCGAGCTCATGGTGTCACGTAGCTTATTGATTGCGTCCAGCACGGTATTGCACGCCGTATCGAAGCCAAGCGTAAAGTCGGTGTACGCAAGGTCGTTGTCTATGGTGCCCGGAATGCCCACCGTAGGAATGCCGCGCTTAGAAAGCGCCTCTGCGCCCCTGAACGAGCCGTCGCCGCCAATTACAATAACACCGTCAATACCACGCTTATGCAAGAATTTTACGGCAAGCTCCTGTCCCTCGTCGGTAAGAAATTCTGCCGATCTTGCCGTACGCAAAAGAGTTCCGCCACGCTGAACAATATCCGAAACGGTTCGCATATTCATAGGCAAAAAGACATTTTCGATAAGACCCGCATATCCGCGCTCGATACCAAAAACCTCCATGCCCTCGTTAATTCCGTAACGCACCGCCGCACGAATTGCGGCATTCATACCCGGCGCATCTCCTCCGCTTGTCAAAACTGCAATTTTTTTCATATTTTCTCCGTTGATATTCTTTATTTATGTCAATCTCTACGTCTATTTATAAAGTCCTACGATTTCTTATTATAAATTCCTACATCGCTTACGCCCTCGACGCCAAAAAGCTCGCCCTTTAACATCTCGCAAGCATTGACCTTTGTGTTGATTCTCGACACCGAGCCGCTGTCTGTATCCTTGATATAAACCTCATCGCCGCCCTTGTACGCCGTAAGCACGCCGTGAATTTCGTCCAACGTACTTGCGCCGATACCCGAAAAGCTTACGAATATACACAGCATTTTGTTGGTTTCCACCGGTGCCGTCGGTTGATTCCACGGCTCCACGCTGTCCACCCAAAGGGTTACGCCGTCCTCGCGAATAGTCGGCTTGCCGGTGATTTTTACAAGCTTATCGCTCTTCCAAAGCTCCTTGTACTTACCAAGCTTAAAGCCTGTAAGCATAAGCTCTACCGTGCCGTAAAGGTCCTCCAGCTTGCCTATGCCAAGCTCCTTGCCGCTTTTTGAATATCTCTTTTCGGCATCAAGAAGCATGCCGCCAAGAACAACACGTGTATTTTCGTCAATGCCCGACTCTAGGTTTCCCTCCTCGTCGCGCACGGCAAGCATAGAGGTGTTATGCTCGAAGCTCTCAAGCTGCTCTCGGTATTCCTCAAGTGGGTGCCCTGTAAGGTAAACGCCTGCAACCTGCTTTTCCATCTTAAGCATTTCTCCGCGAGGATATTCCTTGCGCTTGGGAATTTCAAGGTCCGCCTCGGGAATTTCCACCATATCAAAGAAGGAAAACTGTCCGCTTGCCCTTGCATTAACGTCCTTGGTGGCACGGTCCAAAACGCTCTCGTAAACAGCAATAAGCTCACTGCGATTGTGACCAAAACAATCAAACGTACCTGCAAAAATTAGATTTTCCAGCATTTTTTTGTTTAGCGTGCCACCGCCCGCGCCTGCCTGCTTATTGCGCTTGAAGCGCTCGACCATGCGTTCGACAAACTTAACGAAGGATTTAAATTCGCCGCCTGCCTCGCGCTCCTTTACAATCTCCTCCACTACCGCCTTGCCCACGTTTTTTATTGCAGCCATACCTATACGAACGCCGCCGTTTTCTACCGCAAAATCAGAGTACGAGCGATTAACGTTGGGAGGAAGAACTGCGATGTTCTTCTTTTTGAGGTACGTAAGGTAGTTTGTGATTTCCTCGATAGAATCTATACGGTTGTTTAGCACCGCCGTAATGAACTCTACGGTGTGATATCTTTTGAGGTACGCCGTCTGGTACGCAAGGTGCGCGTAAGCCGCCGCGTGCGACTTATTGAAGGCGTATGACGCAAAGCTGGTCATGTCGTCGAAAATCTTGTTTGCCACCTCTGCCGAAACACCGTTTTTTAGACAGCCGCAAACCGAGCCTCCGTCACCGTTAAGGAAAATTTCGCGTTCCTTTGCCATAAGGTCAGCTTTCTTTTTGGACATAAGACGTCTTACGATATCTGCTCGTCCAAACGAGTAGCCTGCAAGCTTACGCACGATTTCCATAACCTGCTCCTGGTACACCATAATTCCGTACGTGACCTTAAGAATGGGCTCAAGCAGCGGATGGTCGTATTTTACCTCATCGGGGTGGCGTTTGTTGTACACGTACTCGCCGATTTTATCCATGGGGCCGGGGCGGTACAGCGATATTCCTGCTATAACGTCCTCGAGCGAGGTGGGCTTAAGGTCACGCATGAACTTCTTCATGCCCTCGCCTTCAAGCTGGAACACGGCGTGCGTGTCGCCCTCGCCGATAAGCTTGTATACCTCGGCATCGTCATATCCCATTGCATAAAAGTCAAGATCGATGCCCTTGGTTTGCTTAACGTACTTCTTTGCCTTGTCGATATCGGTAAGCGTTCTAAGCCCAAGAAAGTCCATCTTCAAAAGACCAAGCTCCTCGCACTCCACCATGTTGAACTGCGTGGTTACGATTCCTTCGCCCGACATTGCCATCGGGATATGGTCCGAAATAACGTCCCTACATATAATTACGCCTGCCGCATGCATGCCCGTCTGACGAGGCATACCCTCGATTCGCATAGCCATATCAAGGATTTTGCGGCTCATTTCGTCGTTGTTATATAGATCAACAAGCTCGGGTATAACAGGATTTTCTCCTTTTTTAGGCGGCAAAAGCCCCAAAATATGGCCGATATGGTTTTTGCCCATCATCTTGGGCATAAGCTTGGTGATTTTGTCGGTCTCGGCAAACGGAACGTCGTAAACTCTGCCCACGTCCTTAATTGCCGCCTTAGCTGCAAGCGTGCCGTAAGTAATAATCTGCGAAACGTTGGGCTCGTGGTACTTGTCGATAACGTACTTGATTACTTTTTCTCTGCCGTCCACGCAGAAGTCTATATCAAAGTCAGGGTTGGATACGCGCTCCTCATTGAGGAAACGCTCGAAAATGAGTGAATATTTTAGCGGATTAACCTTGGTAATGCCAATTGCGTACGCCACGATACTGCCTACGCCGCTACCTCGTCCGGGGCCTACAGGCACGCCGTGAGTCTCGGACCAGTTGATAAAGTCCCACACAATAAGGAAGTAATCGACAAAGCCCAGCTTGCTTATTACGCCCAGCTCGTACTCCGCACGGTCGATAATCTCCTGCGTCAGCTCTCCGTATTTTTTGTTTAGACCGTCGTAGCACAGCTTACGCAAGAAGGCGTACGGCTCGCTTCCGTCAGGCGGAAAATATCCGGGGAGCAGTTTATCCTTGTGGAAGTACCTAAAATCGCACTTTTCGGCGATTTCAAGCGTATTTTCAATCGCCCCCTCGTACCCTTCAAAAAGCTTTTGCATCTCGTCGCCGCTTTTAAGGTAAAACTCGGTGGTCGGGAAGTACGCATCGTCACTCGTGCCCAGCTCGCTAATGCCGCCGTCTATATCCTCGTCGGGCGAGGTCTTCTTTTTGAAGGCGATGCATTGAAGCACCTTTTGCATCTTTGCGTCCTCTTTTTTGAGGTAGTGCGCGTCGTTTGTTGCCACCATCTTGATGTTATTGGCAAGCGCCACGTCACGCAAAAGCGGCAAAATTCGTTGCTGATCGGGTATTCTGTGGTCTTGAATTTCGATATAAAAGTCCTCGCCAAACAAAGCCTTGTACCTTTGCGCCCACTCGTTTGCGCCCGCAATATCGCCTGCAAGCAGCTTTTGCGGAATAACGCCGGCTAGACACGCACTTAGGCAAACAAGCCCCTCGGAGTGCTTAGAGAGAAGCTCAAAGTCTATACGCGGCTTGTAGTAAAAGCCCTCCGTATAACCAAGGCTGACCAGCTTAATAAGATTCTTGTATCCTACTGCGTTTTTAGCAAGCAGAACAAGGTGGTTGTTTTTGGGCATACGGCCGTCTGAGGTGCTCTTTATCTTCATGTCCTCGGTTATATAAACCTCACAGCCGATGAGAGGCTTAACCTTGCACTCTCTGCCCTCGGCGATAAATTTGAACGGGTCGGCCTTTTCGTCCGTGAACCTGATTGCCGCCTTTACAAACTCCAGTGCACCGTACATATTGCCGTGGTCGGTAATGGCAACGGCTTTTATTCCAAGCTCGTCACAGCGCGAAAAAACCTGATTTAGGCGTATTGCCCCATCAAGCAAGCTGTATTCGGTATGAACGTGTAAATGCGCAAAATCTACCATAACGTCTCCTTACTTTTCGCCCGCAAGCGCCATTAGCCTGCCCAATCTATACTTTACACAGCCCTTGCTTACCTTAAGAACTTCGGCAAGTCCCTCGTAGCTAAGCTCGGGGTTTTCCATTCTCGCTTTTGCTGTTGCCACAAGCTTTGGGTCGGATAGCGAATCAAAAATTCTTTTGATTGCCTCGATTTGCTTCATGCTTGTTTCTATAACCTTGTCGGCGTTTGCCATATCGCAGTTAATGCGGCGATTGGTATCCATATTTACAGCACGCATAACCGCCGTGCTGTTAAGCGAAAGCACCGCCTTATTAGCCCCGATAAGAGCCAAAAAGTCGCTTATCGCCTCGCTGCTTTTGATATACACCACGTGCTTGTCCTTCCGCACGGTGTACTTTGCCGCAATGCCAAAGGCTTCCATAAGGGCGCAAACGTCATTTGCAAACGCCTCGGTGCTAAAGGACATTTCGAGGTGATATTTTTTACTCACCGATACGCTTCCGCATCCCAAAAACAGCCCCTTTAGATAGCTTTTGGCGCAACATTCGCTTTTTACCACAAAGCCGTTTATGCCCGCCATCGCACCTATGGTGTCGCCGTAATAGGTTAAAATGCCGAGGTCGAAAAGCATTTCCAGCACAAACTCGCCCTTAATGCCAAGCTCTCTCTTTTGGGGGGTGCTGTTGCCGCCGTAAAGGAGCTTTACGAGCCGAGCGGTAAGAAGCACGGCACTCTTGTTTTCGCCCGTTACGTACACACCCACGCCCTCGTGGCTGAACGAGATCGAGCCCGCCGAATGAATAAGCGCACTAAGGAGTGCGGTATTACAGCACTCGTCCTCGGACGGGAATGCGATTTCGTCCTTAGCCTCTGCGGTTATTCCTTTCACGTTGCCTCCTAAAAATCGGCACCTTGCCGTAGTTTGCTATTCTGTCGTGGGGAATGCCCAGCCTGTCCACGAAGGAAAGCGGGACAGAAAATTCTCCTACTCTGTCTGCACTGTGCGCGTCCGAATCGACGATGAGCGTTACTCCCGTATCGAGTAGGCTAATAATTTCATCGTCCGTCATCGAAACCTTTTTGCCGTTAAGCTCCATAAACGTTCCGTAATGAGCGGCCGCCTTAGCGATCGCCTTAACGTCCGTCACTATGCCGTAGTTCGGGTGCGAAATAATGTCAATTTTGTAACGCTCCAGCATTTTGATATATGCGTCGGTATTACGGACAATCTGCTTTGCTGTATTTTTGGTAGTGCCACCGCCAAGCAGATTGGCAAGGCGAAAGTCAAAAAACTCCTTTACGGACGTCGTTTGCACGTTCTTGTGATAGCCGCAAACGAGAATATCCAGCCACTCGTAGTCGCTTTCTTCAATATCCACCCTGCCACAAGTGTCCACAAGGTTTGCCTCGATGCCAAGATAGATGTTTATATGCGGGTAGCGCTGTCGCAAGACCTTAACCTCGTCAATCATAGTGGGCAGGTCCATACGGCGAACGCCGTACGAGCCATGCCAAAAGCCGTGGTCGGTAATAGCTATTTCCTTTAGTCCACGCTTGATTGCTGCCTTGACGTTGTCCTCTATACTGCCGTGCCCATGACTGAACACCGTATGCGTATGGTAATCACCTAAAATTGACATCTAATAAAAATCTCCCAAATATACAACCTCTTCCCTTAGACTTACGCCGAATTTTGCCTTGACCTCTGCCTTTACGGTACGAATCAGCGTATTTATGTCTCTCGAAGAGGCGAACCCCTCGTTGATAATAAAGTTGGCGTGCTTGTCACTTATTACCGCGCCGCCTTGGCGGAGCCCCTTTAGACCGGCCTGCTCGATATACCAGCCGGCAGGTCTGTCCGCGCCCACAAAAACCGAGCCGCAGCTATACCCCGTGGGCTGACGCTCTCGCCGCAAAGCCGTGTACTGCAAGCGCCGCGCGGCGATTTGGTCTATTTCGTCACAGCCGCAAACAAACGACGCACCCACCACTACGTACGGAATGCTGCTGGTGCGGTAACCAAAGTCAAGATCGCGATTGTATATAGACACGACCTTGTCGCCAACCAGCACGTCCACGTAGTCAATGACGTCCGACATAGATTTGCCGTATGCGCCTGCGTTAAGCTTGACTGCGCCGCCAACGCTACCGGGTATGCCGCAAGCCCACTCCAGACCGCTTTTGCCCATGCGCTCGCAAAAGGAAGCAAGCACGGGAAGCGGTGTTCCCGCATAGGCATATACGCCCCTAGCCGTAGCCTCTATGCCGGATATGCGCATAACGATAACCGTTCCGTCATAGCCGTCGTCCGAAACAAGCAGCTTACTTCCGCATCCTATAACCGTATACTCGCCGTTTAAGCATTTTTGTAGCGACGGTAGGTCGTAAACGATTTTCAGCGCCTTAGCTTTTCCGCCCGTGTGGTAGGTACAAAAGCCGGAAAGCGAAACAGACTCTAACGAAACAATACTTTCACACATATATTTTACCTCATTTGCCGTATTTTTTCAATCGTTTTCGTTATGTTTTTTAGAGCAAAATTAAAAACATATTATATTGTATTTGACAATAGGCAATTTTGTGCAGGCAAAGCCTGTTTTTGGGCGCGATTGTGTTTTTACCCAAACAAACCAATTCCGCGCTGCAACAATTACCGCCTGTTTTTGCTGCAAGACTGTAGTTTTGTTAATTTATAATTTTGCACTTTTCATTCTGCATTCTGCATTTCTAAAAGGCGTAGCCTAACCTTGCACTCACCCAAAACAAAAAAGCTCCCTTGCAATTAAGGGAGCCGAGTGCCTATCACTCTAAAAAATTGTCTAAAACTGTATTTACGCACATAAGTGAGCTATACCAAATTTTGGGGCGGTATCACGACGCATATAAGGCGTTTTAAGAGATGCGGAAGCGAATCTCCTGCAGCTTCTTACCATTATAATTAATCACGTCCATAATGTGGTTGAAGATATCCAAAACCTGTTGCTTGTCAGAAATAACTCGGCTTACGTTATCGAAGCCGCCGTCCGAGTGCGAATAAAAATTGCGGTATTTGAAGTACTCGGTATAAAGCGACGCCATCACCTCGGCATAAATGACCGATGGAATTTTTTTCCGGTAGCCCATCTTTAGCACATAGCTACCATCTTCCTTCTCGTACGCTTGACCTATCATTTTAACCACAATACCCTGCGCGTGCTGAAGATCGAAAATCAATCGCTCCAATCCTCTAAAGCACGGAATAAGCAAGGTCGAATAGTCCGAAAGCACCACTGCCGAATTGTTTATGTCGATAATTCCGATGGCGAGGTCAATTTTCGACTGCTCGGACAAAAATTCGAATGCCGCAGGGAGCTTCCTTTTAAGCTGGCGCTCGATATCCTGGGCGCGCTTCTCCTCGCCGCTAAGCTTGATATGAGTTTTTATCGCCGTCTTATAGTCGCTCATTTGCGACATCAAAAGCTGCAGCTCGCTGTAAAGGTCGCCGCGAGTGCCTACCAGCTGAACGTTGCCGCCTGCATACTTGACGGTTGCCTTTTCGTTTTGCGAGCTTACAATATACACTCTTTCGCCCATAGCAGCTCCGCTCGAAAGCTTATAGCGCATACTCTTATTTGCCTTGATGCTTTTAAGCAGCTCGTTAAATCTTTGCTCGGCTACCTTTTTTATGGTAAAGGTATTGGTGGGCTTATCTTCCTCCGATACCTCCAAGGCTTGCGCCTTTTTAGGCGAAGTCTTTTTGGGGAGCTTTGTCGCCGCCTTCTTTTGATTTGCGGCTTGCGCTTTTTCGCTTGTTTTTTCCGCCACTTTAGGTGACTTAGCGGTAGGCTCATATACCTGCTTTGCAGGCTGTTCCTTTTTGTCTGCTTTTTGCTTAGCTGTCTTTTGCGTTGACGTTTTTTTATCTTGCTGTTTTTTTGGCGTAGCCTGTTTTGGGGCAGTCTCTGCCTCTACCTTTTTTTGCTCGGTTTTTTTAGGAGCGTTACGCTGTTTTTTGGGCTTTTCTGCTGTAGACTCTTCCTTTTTTTGGGTCGTTTGTGCGGCTGCTTTTTCGGTCTTGACCGGCTCGTCCTTTTTTTGCTCGCGCACAAAAATTCTTTGAGGCTCCGCTTCCTTTTTCTTACCGTCAGCATGCGGCTCATCCTTAAGCTCGCTGGGAACAAGCGCAGTCACCTCGCCCATTACAGCCTCAGGTGCTGTGATTATAAGCGTTTGCGCCTTGGTTTCGTATACTATGCTTACGCGATTACTGCTTTTTTTATAGGTATATCTGTCCTGCATAACAGCACTGTCTGCAGGGCTGTGCTTGCAAAAAACAAACTCCTTGCTTTTGTTAAGAGCTTTTATAAAAGACAAAAAGCTTTGTTCGCCGCATTTATTATAGTTAATTCTTATAGAATCCATAGGTATATTCTACTATGTTTTTTGCAAAAATGCAATCAAATTGTAACACATTTATACGACTACTCACCAAAAACGACATCAAACACGCTTTTATACCAACTAATGTGGCTTTTTGTTTAGTCAAAGCTTTAAGTTACTTATTTAAGCTTTTTCATTAAGCCCAAAATTGTTTGCTTGCTATCTGCCGATAAGCCATTGTATAATTCCAATACATTTTTGTCCTCTTTGTTATATTGGTCACCCATATAAAAGAAATCTTGAGCCGTAATATCAACAACATCAAAAAAATCAAGCAACGTGCTTACCTTTAGCTCAACAGTCTTGTTTTCTATTCTTTTCATAAACCGCTCGCTGTAGCCCAGCCTCAGGCTTGTTTCTCTTGCGGATAAATTTGCTCGATTTCTAAAAAATCCAATTCTGTAAATTAATCATTATAATCAATCTTATTGTCCCTTATTACCTCATCATTATCGATATTACGTATATCTAAAAACAACCACGCATAACTGCGTGGTTGTTTTTGTTTGTTATTTAGTGATTATTATGCGGTGTGCTTGCGGAATCTGATAAGGTAGAAGATTACGCCTGCGATAAGCAAGATACCTACAATAATAAGGATCGTGCTAAGCATAGTAAGCGAAGCCGGGGTGGTGCTGGTAGTGGTGCTTACAGAAATAGTGTACTTCTGTACGGACTTATTTCCGGCATCGTCGGTAAGGGTGATTTCTACGGTGTAGTCACCACTCTTTTGGAACTTGTACTCGGAATCAAGCTTGATAGTATAAACGCCTGCATCGGTCGAATCAAGCTTATTAAGCTTAGCCGAGCCGCTTACTGCGCTAACCTCGGTGTTGCCGGGCTCTACAAGTCTATAGGTTACGGTCACGTTGGAAGCACTGTCGCCACCGAGATCATCGGTAGTTACGGTAAACGTACGGAACGAGAATGCGTCGCCCACAGTCTTGGTTTCCTTAGTGGTGGAAAGCTCGAACTGAACTGCTTCGATATCGCCAACCTTGATGGTGAAGGTCTTGCTGTTGGAGCCACTTACACCGTAACCGCAAAGGCAACCGATGCCAGTGGCTCCAACAGCAAGACCTTCACC
>SVHR01000030.1 GCA_015055705.1 Clostridiales bacterium
CCGCAGTGTAATCGCCTTGCTCAAAAAGCACGGTATCAAGGTAAAGGAAGGCAACGTAGATATCCGCAAGGTTGCAGCGGCAGCAGATAGCGGCGCACTCACCGAAATCTTCGGTACGGGTACTGCAGCAGTTATTTCCCCGGTAGGATGCTTCTGCTATCAGGGTAAGGACTATGTGGTAAACGGCGGCGAGATGGGCGAAATCAGCAAGATGATTTACGACGAGCTCACCGGTATCCAAAACGGCAAGTACGAAGACAAGTTCGGCTGGGTAGATATCATTAAGCAATAATTACAAACAAAAAACAAAAAGGGCAAGCACATAACGTGTTTGCTCTTTTTTTGTTGCGTGTTGTTTTATGGTTTAATGTGTAAATGGTTTGATATGAGGTAGTGTGTTAAGTAATAAAAACGGCGGGACGTATCCGCTGTTTTTTGTCTATTTTACAATTTCAGCGAGCGACTCAATAAACATATCTATTTGCGACAAAGTGTTATCCACGCCCAGTGAAGCACGCACCATTCCTTTGTTTAGCGTACCAAAGGCTTTATGTAGCAAGGGTGCGCAATGCAGACCGCTACGTACGCAAAAGCCCATTTCGTCAAGCATTGATGCACACTCAACCGAGTTAAGCTTGTCGGCATTAAAGGCTATTATGCCGGCTGTCGGGTCGGTGGTATACACAGTTATGCCTTGAATTGATTTTAGCCTGCTGTACATATAGTTGCCCAGCATAGAAATTTTGTCCGAGTAAGCCTTTTGGTTTTTTATAGTGTGGCATAGCGCTGCGTGCAGTCCTAAAATAGACGGAAGCGGAAGAGTGCCCGACTCCAATGCTTCGGGTAGGTCAAGCGGTTGCATTACGCTTTGCGACACAGTCCCCGTTCCACCAAGACGGATGGGAGATATTGTCGCCTTTTCGCCTAAAATCAGCAGACCTATTCCTTGCGGAGCATGGAGACCCTTGTGAGGTGCAACTGCGATCATGTCAAACAGCGAATAGTCATAGCTGCGATAGCCCACGCTTTGTGCGCCGTCAACAAGCAGCATAATTTTGCTGTCATTTAATGCTTTTGCCACTTGCTCAACGGGCAGGGGTAATCCTATTACGTTGCTGACGCTGTTCATCACAATAAGATAGGTGTTGCGCTTGATTGCACGCAAAATGTCTTCGCTGTGTATTGTGCCGTCACTTCGCGGCTTAACTACGGTTAGCTCGATTTGTCCGTCTGCTTGTAGCTTAAAAAGTGGCCGTAAAACGCTGTTATGCTCGAAGGCAGTTGTGATTACGTGACCGCTGCGGTGTACCGAGCCGAATATAGCGATATTAAGGCTATCGGTGCAGCCGTATGTGAAAATCGTTCGCTCGATTTCGCTTCTAAAAAAATTTGCCGCTTTGGCGCGAGTATTGCTTAGTGCGGCCATCGCCTTTATGGCAAGCGAGTGTCCCGATCTTCCTGCGTTGACGGATAGATTGGTTAGAGTCGCTGCAACGCTTTGAATTACCTCGGGCGGCTTGTAAAACGTGGTAGAGCTGTTATCAAAATATATCATAAAATTACTCCAAAAAGTCAAATAATGGTCGTTCACACAATCAAAAAGAACTAAATATAATGTAAGTGTAGTCGGTATGCGCTATTACATTATACGGACGACAGACGCCAAATTACACAGCAATTTTTACAATCGGAGAAAAATTTTTATGTACTATTTATTTGCATTTAGATCAAGGACAAACGCAATGAAGTTTGCTCAGAGCTTGAAAAAAGAGGGAATAAAAGCCGAGGTTGTTGCAACGCCTCATGTTATTGCCAACGGCTGCGGACTTTCGGTTAGGGTTATGAATATCGACGTTGCGAGAAGAGTGCTATCATATTCGAGATATGCGACGTTTACCGGCTTGTATCAGGTTAGAAGCTATAACGGCACGTTAAACATCACAAAATTGTAGCTTTCGCCGTCTAATATAGTTTACTTTTGTCTTTTGCTTGTGCTATAATACAAGCTGATAAGTTGCATTTTGTGACTGTCAAAAAACTAAGAGGGATAAACTATGAGCGAAGCAAAACTTAAACTTAATATTAAGCGAACGGTTATGGTTGGACTTGCCTTTATGGCAATAACAATGTTTTGGCAGGTTTATGACAACCTTATGCCGCTTATGCTTAGAGAAATGGGCTTTGGCGAAACGCTAAGGGGAATTATTATGGCGGCGGATAATGTCGTTGCTTTGATTATGCTCCCCTTTATCGGACTGTGGTCTGATAATTTCAGCGGCAAAATAAAGGACAAGCTTGGTAGACGTGTTCCGTTTATCGTAGTTGGCTCAATTCTTGCGGCGTTTTTCTTCTTGCTTGTAAAATTTAGCTATAATATGGCAGTAAAGGGCGAGGAGGTCAGCTCGGGTTGGCTTGCGATTATGCTTGTTACAACGGCGTTTTTGCTTATTTGCATGTGCTTGTACCGTACGCCTGCGGTTGCGCTTATGCCGGACATTACGCCTAAGCCCATTCGCAGTCAGGGTAATACCGTAATCAACATTATGGGTACGGTCGGAGGATTTATTCCCACCGTACTAATGATGTTCAAGGTGTTTCTTACTACAGAGGCTGTACCCACCGGTAAGATGATTGAGGTGTGGGATTCGGCGGCAAAAAGCTATGTGCTAAAAGAAGAAACTGTCGTTCAGCTCGTGGGCAACAACTGGTTGCTTGTAGGCGTTACGGTTGTTCTTATGATTCTTTCGACAGTTATTCTCGTTCTTAAAGTGAAGGAGAATAAATTTGTAGAAGAAAAGAACAAGCTTTTGGACGAGTATGGAATTATTGAAGACGATGAAAAAACCGAAAATGAAAAGGTTTCTATTCGCGAGGGCATAAAGCTTTTAAGTAAAGATCAGCGCAAGAGCCTTGTGTTTATCTTACTTTCGGTTGCGCTTTGGTACTTTGCGTACAACGGTGTAACCTCGCACTTCTCGGCGTTTGCGCTTGACGTGCTTAAAATGGAAAGCTTCTCGATGGCACTTATCGTAGCACAGGCGGCGGCATTTATTTTCTTCGTTCCTGCAAGCAAGCTGGGAGAGAAGATTGGACGCAAAAAGACGATTATGCTTGGCGTAATTTTGATGGCGGCAGGCTTTGGCTTGGGTGCGCTTTTGCTTTATACTGTAAAAGATTTGGATTTGCTCAAATACATAATGTATCCCGTGTTCGTTTTGGTAGGTGCAGGCTGGGCGACAATCAACGTTCACTCGTTTGTAATGAGCGTCGAAATGTCCACCGAGCGCACGACCGGAGTATTCACAGGACTGTATTACTCATTCTCGATGGGCGCACAAATCCTTACTCCCATACTTGCGGGTGCTTGCATGGAGTTTATTGACTCAAGAATCTTGCTTGTTTATGCGCTTGTGTTCTGCGTGCTTGCGTTTGTTACGATGTGCTTCGTTAAGCACGGCAACGCAAAGTCGGCAGTTATCCCCGTTGGCGAGAGCAACACAGCTGATGCGGTAGAAGATGGCTACAAGCAAATATCGATGGAAGATATAGCACCCAATGAGTAATATGCACAAAATGTTCGCCTTGCTCAAGGAAAAGTACCCTACAGCAGGCTGTGAGCTTAATCACAATTCGCCGTTTGAGCTTCTTGTTGCCGTAATTTTGTCCGCACAATGTACGGATAAGCGTGTCAATGAGGTAACAAAAACGCTTTTTGCCCGCGCTAACACTCCACAGCAATTTGCCAATATAGATATTGCCGAGCTGGAAAGATTGATTTTTACTTGCGGATTTTACCGCAACAAGGCGAAGAATATTAAAGCGGCTTCCAAGGTGATATGTGAAAAATTTGGTGGCAAAGTTCCCTCTACGATGGACGAGCTCCGCTCACTTGACGGCGTAGGACGAAAGACAGCTAACGTGGTGCTTAGCGTGGCGTTCGGTCAGCCTACGATAGCGGTCGATACTCACGTTTTTCGTGTAAGTCACAGGTTGGGTTTTAGCAATGCGGCAACGCCCGACGAGGTCGAAAAGGATTTGATGCAGGTTATTCCCGATGACCTAAAGCCAACCGCGCATCATTTGCTGATTTTTCACGGCAGATATTGCTGTAAGGCTATCAAGCCAAATTGCGAAGATTGCCCGATTAGTAGCTATTGTGTAGAAAAGGATAAAATAAAACAAAATAGATAAGAGTGAAATATGTTTATAGATAAGGTTAAAATTTTTATAAAAGCAGGTAACGGTGGCAACGGCTGCACGTCGTTTTATACCGAAAAGTATGTGGCAAACGGCGGCCCTGACGGCGGCGACGGAGGCAAGGGCGGTAGTATTATTTTCTGTGCCGATGAAAGCAAAAATTCGCTTACCGATTTTAGATACAGCCAGCGCTTTAGGGCAGCTGACGGCGAAAACGGCACGGGTAAGTTCTGCCATGGCAAAAGCGGAGAGAATCTTATTATCAAGGTTCCGCGCGGAACGGTAATTCGTGACGAGGCAACGGGTAGAATTATCGCCGATATGTTTGGTGATAAGGATATGGTGACCGTTCTCGAAGGCGGCTTGGGCGGTAGAGGCAATGCGCGATTCAAGTCCTCGCGCCGTCAAGCGCCTCACTTTTCACAGCGCGGGCAGGTTACCGAGGAGTTTGCTGTTATTCTCGAGCTTATGACTATCGCGGACGTAGGACTTGTAGGTTATCCCAACGTAGGCAAGTCTACCTTGCTTTCCGTTATTACAAACGCTCGTCCCAAAATTGCAAACTACCATTTCACCACGCTTAGTCCCAATCTTGGTGTCGTTTCGTATTACGACCGTAGCTTCGTGGTTGCGGATATCCCCGGACTTATCGAGGGAGCAAGTGAGGGCGTGGGACTTGGGCACGACTTCTTGCGCCATATCGACCGCACAAGGTTGCTTGTGCACGTGATTGACGTTTCGGGCTGTGAGGGACGTGACCCGTACGAGGATTACAAAAAAATCAATCTCGAGCTTAAATCTTACGGCACTAAGCTTAGCAAGCTACCGCAAATTATCGCTCTTAACAAATGTGATATTGCTCCCGAGGAGAACATCAAGGAGTTCCGTCGTAGGGTAAGAGGCAAGAAGATTGTGGAAATAAGCGGCATTACGCACCGTGGCACAGACACTTTGGTTGCTGAAATTATCAAAAAGCTTGACGAGTTGCCGCCGCTTGAGCCGCTTGAGTATGAGCCGTTTGATTTTGGAAAGATTAATACTTCCGAGTATTCTATCGAGCGTTATGACGACGGTAGCTTTGGTGTTTGCGGCGGATTTATCGAAGAGGTTGCCCGCGGTATCGTTCTTAACGATTACGACAGCTTTAATTACTTCCAAAAGACGCTTAAGGAAAAGGGTATTATCAAGGAGCTTAAGGCTCGCGGTGCTCAGGACGGCGATATCGTTCGCATCCTCGACTTCGAGTTTGAGTTTGTAGAATAATGGTAAGGGCGGTTATTTACGGCGGGAGCTTCGACCCCATTCATCGAGGTCATGAGGCAATAATAAACAATCTTGCGGCTCGTTTTGACGAGGTAATAGTCGTGCCAACGTCGGTATCGCCATTCAAGCAGGGCGGAAGCGCGGCTACGTCACAGCAAAGGTGGCAAATGCTTTGCGCTTGTGACTTTCCGCCAAATGTGTGGTTATCCGACTACGAAATAAATAAGGCCGGTTGCAGTTATTCGATAGATACTGTTCGTCATTTTGCCTCTAAGGATCGCGAGCTTTACTTTGCGATAGGTAGCGAGGGAGCGCGTTCGCTAAACAAATGGCGCAATGCCGACGAGCTTAAAAGGCTATGCAAATTTTACGCAATCAAGCGTCCCGGCTATGACGGTGGTGATCACTGTGCCGAAATAGTGATGGCTGACTTTTGCGGCGAGGACGTATCGTCAAGCGAGGTTAAGCTTGCTATTGCCTTTGATAGAATGCAAGGGCTTGTAAACGAAAGAGTTGCAAAAATAATTAAGGAAAACGACCTTTATAATGATTACAAACGCTTCACAGCGGCGTTTAAGACGTTCGGACTAAGCGACAAACGAATAAATCACACATATAATGCGGCGGGTGAGGGAATAAAGCTTGCAAAGCGTTATGACGTGGATATAAAAAGCGTTATTATAGCTCTAATTTTGCATGACATAGGCAAGAACATGACGGCTGAGAGCCTCAAAAATATGGGTATCTCTGCGCCGGACTGCTCACATCTTCCCATGGAAGTGCGACACGCTGAATACGGTGCGGCAATCGCCGAGCAAATGTACAATCAACCAAAGGAAATTTGTGATGCGATAAGGACGCATACCGTTTGCGGCATGGATATGACTCCGCTTGCCGAAATTGTGGCACTCGCTGATTATATCGAGCCAAGTAGGTGCTTTGACGGCGTTGACGAGGTGCGTAAGGCTGCATGCGAGGATTTGAGCTTAGCTATACAAATGATGCTCAAAAATACGATAGACTACTTGCAGCAGCAGGGTAAATATGTCGTGCCTATTACCAAACAGGTTTACGACCTTTATACTAAAAAAATTAACAAAGAGGAATAGATATGGAAATCAAAAAGATGAGTTTAGAAACAAATTCTATGTCGGCGGCAGACCTTGCAAAGATTATTGCAAACGTGCTTGATGACAAAAAAGGAAAGGATATTGCAATCATTGACCTTAAGGGCAAGACGGTTATTGCAGATTATTTCGTGCTTTGCTCGGCAAAGTCTACGGTGGCTGTGCGTTCGCTTGCCGACAGCGTGGACGAAAAGCTTAGCAAAGAATATGGCATGGAGCCGCGTGGCAGAGATATAGACCCCAAGTGGGCGGCAGTAGATTACGGCTGCGTTATTTTGCACATTTTCCACGAGGAAACGAGAGAGTTCTTCAAGCTCGAACGCCTTTGGGACGATGGCGACAATATCACGAGGATATAATAATTGCAGTTTGAAATAGACCTTATCAAATGGTTACAAAGCGGGGACAAGCCGCTTATTGACCACGTGGTGTACTTTATTACGCAATTTGGCTCGGAGATATTTTTTATTCTTGCGGTAATGATTTTGTATTGGTGCGTGGATAAGCGTGAGGGATTTCGCCTTGTTAACCTGTTTATGCTTTCGCAAATAACCGTAGGCATTATCAAGACGGCGGTAGGTAGGGTACGCCCGTATTATAACGAGGGAATAAAGCCTATTTTGGAGCAAACCGAAGGGTATTCCTTTCCAAGCGGTCACAGTAGTAATATCGCTGTAATTGGTACCGATTTGACGCTTCTTGCCAAAAGCAAGGGCAGACTTTTCAAAACAACGCTTATTATGTCTGTCATAATAGTGCCGCTTGTTATGTTTTCGAGGGTTTATCTTGGTCAGCATTTTCCTACTGACACCGTTGTCGGTGCGATAATCGGCGTAGGCGCCGGACTAATCGGCTGGAAATTATTCGACTTACTAAACGACAAAGAAGAGCGACTTTTTTATGCAATCGCACCATTGTCGGTTGCTTGCCTTGTTGTTGCGTTAGTTTACTTCGCCGTACGCGGCCAGCAGCTTGATTCGCTTGCAACCGTTGCAGGCACGTATCTTGCGGCGGGGCTTGGCTATTGGCTGGAAAAACGTTACGTTGGCTACGAGGTTCGAGCTGACAAAGCTTGGAAATATTTTGTCAGAGTTCTTATTGGCGCGGTAATCGTGCTTGCGCTAAAAGAGGGGCTAAAGGCTGTATTCGGTCTATTTGCAAGCGGTATATTAGAAATTATTATGCGCTTTGTAAGGTACTTTACGATGGGAATTTTTGTCACCTTGCTTGCGCCTATGATGTTCAAAAAACTAAAAATCTAAGGCTTGCTGCTTGTGCGGCAGGTCAAAATACATACAATAAAGTAGGAAGAAAAATGACTACAAAAAATTATTTTTTACATACCATGATGCCCGTAATGCTTTACGGCGCATTTACCGGTATCGTTACGGGAGCCGTAATTTGGGGCTATCAGTTTTTGGTTGAAAAGCTTTTGTCTGTAAGCCAAAGCCTTTATAGCTTCGTAAGCCAAAATCTTGCATTTTTGCCCTTGCTTATAGCCGGACTTGTGGTGGCGGCATCGCTTAGCTACCTTAATACCCAGCTCGTGCCTGAGGTTAAGGGCGGTGGCGTTCCTTATGCAGAGGGCGCGGCTCGCGGAATTTTGCCGCTTAAGTGGTACAGAGTTGTACCCGCGGCAATTTTTGGCAGCTTCCTTTCGTTCGTGTGCGGCTTGCCGCTTGGAAGCGAGGGTCCGTCCGTTCTTATCGGTAGTGCGCTTGGCAGTGGCGTCAACGACGTGGGAAGTAAAAACAACAAGCGTCGCAAATCATGGTCGACGATATCTATCACGGCGGGTGCAAGCGCAGGCTTTGCCGCAGCTCTTGGCGCACCCTTGGCAGGTGTGCTGCTTGCTTTGGAGGAGTGCCACAAAAAGTTCTCGCCCATAGTGCTTATGTCGGCGGCGGTATCGGTTATGTTCGCACTCATTACGGGGTCGCTTTTGCGTATTGCCACAGGAATAAGCGAACATGCATTATTTACCTTTGCGGCAGTTAATTTCGAAACTCTCGACCTCCATTTGCCGCTTATAGCCGGCATTGTTGCAGGTCTTTGCGGTGTAGGATTTCTAAAGCTTCTTACCTGCAGTATTCACCTTATGGGCAAGATTAAGATTGGTAGATACGCAAAGACCGTTGTAGCATTCTTGCTTTGTGGTGTGGCATGCTTCTTCTTTACTGATATGATAGGTGGAGGCGCAGGACTTATTAATGATGTAGCCAATATGACGGTAGCGTGGAAGATGATTGCCCTTTTGCTTGTAATGAGGCTGTTTTTAATTCTTTTCTGCTCGTCCTCGCAAATCAGTGGCGGAATGTTTATTCCGTTCCTTTGTCTCGGTGCGCTTATCGGCGGATTGTTGGGCAACTTCTTGGTGTTTTTTGGCATGGACGAGATGTACTATTCGACCATAGTCCTTGTCACAATGTGCGCGTTTTTGGGCTCGCTTTTGCAAGCACCCATCACGGCAGTTGTGCTGATTATCGAGCTTGCAGGTGGAATGTCTCCCTTGCTTGGCGGTATGATTGCTATTATGGCGGCATATCTTGTTACCGGTCTTTTCCGTGCAAAGCCGGCTTATGACGAGATGCTCGAAAATATCCTTAAAAACCGCAACCAAGGCAAGGAGCTTAAATTCGTTAAGGTGGAAATTATTATCACGAAATCCTCGCTTGTTATCGGCAAGGTCTTGCGTGAAATTTTGTTGCCGTTCTCGGTTACGTCCGTTCAGCACAAGCATTCGCAAGGCACGGGCGAAGCACAGTTCAAAAATTACAGACGTTGGGAGCGTATTATTCGCGAGGGCGACGTAATCACCTTGCAGGCTCGAACGGCTGACGAGCAGGTTTTGCTTAACAACTTGACGGACATTTTTGGCAACGCAACTATAATCAGCGAATAATAGGAGTACCTTAAAATTAAGGGGACTAAATATGGAAAGAATGCGACTAACGTTTATAAGCGATGAACAAAGGGGTAAAATCGCTCTCTGCTTGCAAGATAATGAATGTAAAAGACTCGTTACGCTCATTGACGAGGGCGAAGAGCTTTTTTATGAGGACGGTGAGCGTAAGGTAAGGCTTTGCCAAGGCGTTCTTACTCTGGACGGCTTTGAAGACGTACCTGCGGTATTTGCCGATTATGACGGTGAATATTTTGATATCTATGACAAATCCAATCTTTCCATAAAGTCAAGAGTGAAAAAAGTAATAGTGGGTGAGGGCGCAAAGGCCGTTTGCTACGGCGCATTCAAGTACTTTACTGAGCTTTGTGAGATTGTTCTTCCTGACAGTATTGAATATATATCAACTCCCTTTGTAGGTTGCAGTAAACTTCAACCTTATGCGCTTCCGCGTTCGCTGCAAGAAATAGAAGGTAGGGCGTATAATTCGTGTCCGAATGAGGTGGTTCTTCCCCACGGAGTAGAAGATGTAGGGATTACGTTCAACGGTAGCGATATTAGTTCTATCGTAATTCCCGGCTCGTATAAGTATATTGGAAAGCTCACCTTTTGTAATTGTAAGAATCTTAAGAGAGTAGTGTTCGAGGAGGGCGTCGAGCAAATACAAAGCTTTTCTTTTCAGCGTTGTATCCTGCTGGATAACGTCTGCTTTCCTAAGTCACTTCGTTATATAGGCAAAGAAGCCTTTAAGGGCTGTGAAAGATTACAGCACGTGACGTTTCTTGGAGATACAGATGTTGAGAGAGATGCTTTTTTGGATACACCGTATCAAGAGGTTGCAAATATAAGCGCTTTTGATTCCATTACGACCATAGCGTTTGAAGGTAACCAAAGTGATATAGACGGCTTTGCAGATCTAAAAAAACACCTTTACGGCAAAACGCTATCCGAGCAAGCAAGATTTTTCAGGCTTATTTTAGACTCGCACGAAGGCAGCTATGCTTACGGTGACGAGGAATGGACAAAAAGGCTTGACAAAGCGTTGCCTTTGTACGCAGCAAGTGATGTACAAAATCTCGTGCTTCTATGTGGCGTTATCGTGGGTGTAACGATACGCAACAAATTTGTAAAAGTGGGCAAACGCACGTGCGTTTATTCCGCGTCCGAGGATGACGGCGTGGGTAGGAGAGAAGTAAGCGAATACGTAACTTTGACTTTTGTAATGGATAAATAAATTGATATAACAAAACAAAAAAGACATTCGTATAGAATGTCTTTTTTGTTTGTGGTCTTATTGGTAGCCGTCTTTTGTCGCGTGCTATATTTTACTATTCCCAAACAATAGGCTGATTGTTTTGGTCGTAATGCCAATAATTACCAGCTGTGGTTGGCTCGCTTTCGCTGTAATAGTATATCGTAGCTTCGGTTAAAGGTGAGTTTGGGTTTTTGATCAAAATGTCTTCCCAATCCTCGGCGTTGCCTTTGTAATACACGTTAGTTAAGTTATCGCAAGAATAAAATGCAAATTTGTAGATGGAAGCAATGCTGTCGGGTATGGTGATGCTTGTTAAACTATCGCAATTATAGAACGCCGAATCTCCAATTGAGGTAACGCTGTTGGGGATTGTGATGCTTGTTAAACTATCGCAATTAGAGAACGTTGAATCTCCAATTGAGGTAACGCTGTTGGGGATTGTGATGCCTGTTAAGCTATCGCAATCATAGAACGCCAAATCTCCAATTGAGGTAACGGTGTCGGGGATTGTGATGCCTGTTAAGCTATCGCAATCATAGAACGCCAAATCTCCAATTGAGGTAATGGTGTCGGGTATGGTCATGGTTGTTAAACTATCGCAATCATAGAATGCATTATTACCAATAGCGATAACGGTGTCGGGGATTGTAAAGGTTGTTGCCGTTTTGCCGGGTGCATATCGAATCAGCGTTTTTTCATCTTTGCTATATAGGTTTCCATCAATCGATTTGTATGTTGCATTATTTTCATTTACTGTGATATTTGATAGACTATAGCACCAATCTAACGCAGCCTCACTTATGGAAGTAACGCTGTTGCCTATCGTTATGCTTGTCAAGCTCCAGCAATTATTGAATGCTTCATTGCCTATACTCGTTACGCTATCAGGGATGGTGATGCTCGTCAAGTCAAGACAATAACTAAACGCTTCATTGCCTATACTCGTCACGCTATTACCTATGGTCACGTTCGATAAATTCGTGCAATGATAGAATGCTCCAGTTCCAATCGAGATAACGCTATCAGGGATGGTGATGCTCGTCAAGTCAAGACAATAACTAAACGCTTCATTGCCTATACTCGTCACGCTATTGTCCATGGTTACGTTCGATAAATTCGTGCAATGATAGAATGCTCCAGTTCCAATCGAGATAACGCTATCAGGGATGGTGATGCTTGTCAAGTTATAGGTATAATAGAACGCATAATTACCAATAGCGGTAACGGTGTCGGGGATTGTAAAGGTTGTTGCCGTTTTGCCGGGTGCGTATCGAATCAGTGTTTTTTCGTCTTTGCTATATATGTTCCCGTCAATTGATTTATATGTTGGGTTGTTTTCGTTAACTATAAAGCTGCTCAAACTTTCGCAAGGAAAGAACGATTCTTCATCAATACTGGTTACTCCGTCACCTATTGTAATGGATGTTAAGTTGGGGCAAAAAGAGAACATGTACTTGTCGATATGGGTAATACCGTTGCCTATTGATACGTAAGTCAAATTCTCGCAGCGAGAAAACGCATCTTCGCCCAAATCGGTAATGCTGTCAGGAATAATCACAGTCTCTACGGTATCACAATTAGCGAAAGCCGCATTGTATATGAATTTGCAGGTATCGTCGATGGTTACCGCAATTCCGCCTGAAATACTTATTAAACACAAATACGGGTTATCCGGGTTGCCCAAATATTTTGCCCCACTCTTTACAGCATATTGCAAATTACTGCAATTAGAAAATGCGTTTTTACCGATAGAAGTAACGCCGTTACCGATGATTATGTTGGTCAAATTTTGGCAATTAGCGAACGCATAGTCATCTATAGCTCCACCTAATACTGTTACTTTCTTTAATGAGGCAGGGACGTAATTATTGATGTTCGAATTATAAGTTGCGGCAAATATGCGGCCAAAATTTGTGTTTGTTCCGTCCTTGCTTAATCCTACAAACGGCAATGTTATTTCTGTTAAGTTATTGCAATGGGCAAACGCACCAGCGCCTATAGAAGTCAAGCTGTCGGGTAGGGTGATACTCGTTAAGTTATAGCAATATTCGAAGGCACCGTCACTTATAGAAGTCAAATTCTCCGGGAGGGTGATGCTTGTCAGGCTCTTGCATTCGCTAAATGCGCTTTCGCCAATAGAAGTCAAACTCTCGGGTAGGGTGATACTCGTTAAGCTTTCGCAACTATCAAATGCTCTTTTGCCTATATGAGCAACACCGTCGGGTAAGGTGATACTTGTAAGCCCTAAGCAAGTTTGGAACGCATAATCACCTATATGAGTAATGTTATCGGGTAGGGTGATGCTTGTTAACGCCTTGCAATGTTGAAAGGTGCTGTTATTTATAACGGTAATGCTCTCGGGTAGTGTGATATCGGTCAAGCTTTCGCAACCTTGAAACGCACCACCGCCGATAGACGTCAAGCTATCGGGTAGGATGATACTCGTTAAGCTTTCGCAACCTTCAAACGCGAGAGTGCCTATATAAGTAATGCTATTGGGTAAGGTGATGTTTGTTAGGTTATTGCAATAAGAGAAAGCTTCATCACCGATTGCTGTAACACTATATAATTGGTCTTTGTAAGAAATTTGAGAGGGAATGGTAGCGGTTGTAATATTTTGAGTTTGGCTTGCAACGGTTGCAACGCCGTTGTTGATTTTATAGTTAATATCGTTTATTATAGTATAAATATTGCCGTCATCTGCGATGTCGTTGTTTTTGCAATCCCAAACGGTGGGTAGATTGTTGCTATTCCATAATGCATGCCAATCACTCGGGGCACTCGCTGATTCACAATAAATCGTTGTTTTGTGACAATAATCAAACGCGCCATTACCAATAGAAGTAACGCTGTCAGGGATTGTAATGCGTATTAAGTTACTGCAAAAAGCAAACGCATTGTTGCCAATGGAAGTGACGCTATTAGGGATTGTAATGCTCGTTAGTTTATCACAGCTTTGAAACGCACCGTAATCTATTGTTGTGACGGTGTTGGGAATTGTGATGCTCGTTAGGTTATTGCAATTAGCAAATGCAAGTTCGCCTATGTAGGTGACGCCGTCAGGAATAGTGAAGCTGGTTAAGTCATCGCGATCATAATACGCATGGTAACCAATCCAATCAACTTTGTTATTACAAGCGGTAAGTAGCCCTGCAGACATAAAACAAACGCAAAGCAGTGTAAGAAATGAAAATACAGCTATTTTCTTTCTCATAAGTATGCCTCCTTTTTTAAAGAAAATATCTTATTCGCGGATTTGCGATACTAAATTGCAATAAATCTATACCTATTTTGTTGCGCCTATTGATGGACTTTGCCAAGGTAAGTGTAAATATAATGATAAAATATTAGTTTCCACTATGATTATAGCAAAAATATATATGTTTGTCAATAGGGGTCTCAAAATTTTATAGCATTTTTGATGCTTTTTTGCGACTTTTAAGGGCAAAACCAATACAAAAAATATTTTGAAAAAATTAACAAAAAGTGCTTGACAAAAGAAAAAAATGGTGTATAATAAAATCAAAGGTCAAAGAAAGTCAAAGTTTACAAAAGGAGGAAGTATGGCAAATATCAGCGACATAATCGAGCGTTTTTTGATTTCTTCGCTTGGTCAGAGTGACCGAATAAATATCAGTCGCAACGA
>SVHR01000031.1 GCA_015055705.1 Clostridiales bacterium
GGCATCGGTTGCCTTTGCGGTTACGGTGTAAGTGCCGTCCTTGTCAAGGATAAGAGCATAGCGGCCGTAGAACTCGCCCTCTGCTTCCTTGAAGGAATAAACAGTTTCGCCATCTACTTCGCTTTCGTATACCTTCTTAGCTACAGCATTATTGCCGCTGGAGTGACTGTAAGAAAGGGTTACTTCGTAGTTTCTGCTTTCCGAATATGCATAGATGGGTTCAGTCACATAGTATGCTCCATCTTCATACTTATTGGTATTTGCCGGCTTATTGGTCTTGGGAAGGTACGAGGGCATCATGCCACCGAACACCTCAAACGAAGCGGTTTCCTCATCGGTTACATCCATTCCATAGCTTGCGACCTTAGTAAGAGCACCTTCAAAATCTACAGCGGTTGCAGCGTTAAGCTCTGCAATCTTGCCGTAATACTCACTAATTTGGTAGCCGCCTTGAGCTAACGGAGTGAACTCATAACCAAGCAAGCTGAAGCTTCTGCCGCTAAGCTTAAATACTCTCGCATATTCGCTTGCGCTACCCTCTACAACGAACTCCTTACGTTGAAGCATGTACGAAGTGCGGGTGGTACCGGTTGCCGACCACGAGGTTACGGTTGCATTTGCTTGACCCATAACTTCGCCTGCATTTGCCTTTTCTGCAACAAAAATCTTGGAATACGCATAGCTGTTGCCAACCGCATCAAGAATTCTGATATTAAGCTCGTAGTTGCCGCTCTTTGCGGGGTTGAAGCTGATATTCTTTACGTAAAGGTTGGTCTCACCTGCTACCTCTGCAAAGTATACGTAAGCAGAAACATTGTCAAGTGCGTTGCCATCCTCGTCCTTAACCGAAAGCTCGAAGCCTACAAACTCACGCTGGCTGATGCCCTGTACGGTAAATCCGCCAAGGTTCTGCTTATCAGCAGTACCTGCAACCAAAGTCGCATCTACGATACTGCTAAGGTCAATCTTGCTTGCGTCAAGCTCGGTGGCTGCGGTATAAACGTCAATAGTATAAAGGTCCTCACCGTCAAGAAGAGCTGCGGTGTTGCCTACATCGTCGGTTGCCTCGTATCTAAAGCTGATGGAAGAGCCAATCTCAAGAGTCTTGCCATCTTCATTCTTAAACTTATATACGCCTTCTTCCTCTACGATAGCAAGCTCCTCGCCGCCCTTTACAGAAAGAGCGTTCTCGCCGCTAACAAGCTCATAAACCTCGGTAAGACGGCTGTCGTTGTCGTCGCTTACTACGATTACGGGAACGGTATATACATCGCTTGCACCGCCAACTACAATGTAAGTGGGAAGTGCGGGCTCTTCAATAACAGGAGCTTCTGCGTCCTCAAAGGTGTTTTCCTTAACGTTTATGGTATATACCTTCTGCGAATTGTTGGAGCCGCCATTGCTGTTGCCATCGCGGAAGCTGAAGGTTACTGTCCAATTGCCGGTGATGCCGGCCTTAGCCTTGCCGTCAAGATTATCAGTGGAGAAATCGCTGAAATTGATTCTAACAACAGGAACATCGTCCTCGTTTACGTAAATCTTAACGCCATCTACCTCATTCTTGAAATACTTATTGTAAATTGAGCCGGCGGGATAGGTAGCGTTGAACTGAAGTCCATTATTTTCTGCGCCGATTTTTGCTGCAGTAACGCCGTCCCACTTAGCAACGGTAACGTCAGGATTAGCGATTTCTACCTTCATAGCAATGTCGCCGCTCCAAGCGTTTTCACCGGCATTAAGAATGAACGAATCCTTGTTGTCAATAACCTCGGGGATAGGAATCTCGATAGCGAGCTCCTTCTCCTCCTCATCAGCACCGATAACCGAATTCAAGCCCCAAACGGTGGGAATCTTGTCGTCCTCTACGTCTACGATAACCGGGCCGGTTCTATCCGAAACGGTAATCTTGTAGGTGTGCTCTGCCGAAGCATTGCCCGAATCGTCGGTAGCCTTATAGGTAACAACATAGGTGCCCTCTTCCATAGGATAGAAGGAAGTCACTCTGTCGTTGTCAAAAGCAACCTCATTTTCAAGCGCTTTAACTGCATAGCCGTGCTCGTTAAGCTCAACCTCTTTAACTGCATTACCATTCTTGTCCTTAACGGAAACGGTTACAAGAACATTCTCGTCATAATCATCCTGTGCGGTAGCAACGGGAAGCGAAACCTTAGTTCTTACGCTTGCGGACGAGGGCATATTTGCAATGTTACGAATGGTGGGAGCCTTTTCGTCATTGAACGAAGTCTGAGACAAAACGGTGAACTCTTGGCTGTAAGTCTTATCCGTATCAAATCCTGCCCAAAGAGTAACTGTGTAGCTGCCCTGACCGTTGAAGCTTACGGTGTTACCGGAACCTGCGGTCTCATTAAGCTTCCAGCCTTTTTCTACATCCTCGGTCACCTTAACAAGGTTGCCGTCCTCATCGGTGTACGCAAGATACCAAGCGGGCAACTCGAAGGAAGTGCCTACCTTTACGATATCGCGGATAGTAGCGCCATTGTTTTCAACGTAAATAAAATACTCGGTGTCCTCGTAGCAATTTATAGTGTAAGTATAGCTTACATCTGCTGCAGCATAGGTAACGGTGTAGTTACCCAAGTTAGCTGCCTTATATTCGCCATCTTCTGCAGTAACGATTTCGCCGTTGGGCTTCTTAACCGTAACAGTCACGCCCTCGCTTTCCGCGGGAATAGTGAACGAATCGCCAAGCTCTATCTTGGACGGAATCTTGCCAACTGCGTGCAAAGCAACGCCATCGGTAGAAACCACGTCCTCGCCGTCTGCAAGGACGATACCGCCCATGCAACCGAACATCATCGCAACGGACAAAACTACAACGAGAAGTCTAGCCCATATGCTTTTGATTTTTTTCATGATTTTTCTCCTCTACTGTTAAGTAAGTATAATATAACTTTGTGATTATACCAAATAAAAACGCAAGCTGTCAAACATTTTTTGGCATTTATAGAGATATTATTTGCCTTCCCTGCAAAAATTATGTGAAATATAATGATAATGCGACCAATCACGTCTATCAACGGACAAGTCGCACCAATTTGTATGCTTATACTATATTATATATAAGGAAGGCTTAGTCCCCCTACTCCGTCTGCATTTTGTAAACGATATTAAGACCCTTAAGGGTAAGCGTCCTGTCTACCACGTCGATTACGTTGCTGCACGAGGCTACGATTTCGCTAAGGCCTCCCGTGGCGATAACCTTAAGGTCAATTCCCATCTCCTTTTTGATACGGGCGACCATACCCTCTATCATGGACACGTAGCCGAACACAAGTCCCGACTGCATATTGGTGACGGTCATTTTGCCGATTACCGTTTTGGGAACAGAAAGCTCGACCTTGGGGAGCTTAGCCGTCCCGTTATATAATGCATCCGCGCTTGACTTTAGTCCCACGCCGATTGCTCCACCCAAAAATTCGCCGCTGCTGGATATAACATTGAACGTCGTTGCCGTGCCGCAGTCTATAACTATACACGGTCCGCCGTAAATCTTGTATGCCGCCACCGAGCCTACTATTCGGTCACCGCCGACCTCCTTGGGATTGTCGTACTTAATATTGATGCCCGTCTTTATGCCGGCGCCCACAACGTACGGCTTTATGCCAAAGTAAAAGTCAAGCATATGCTCGAAGGTATAATTAAGGTTGGGATTTACGCTGCTTATAATTCCGCCCGTGATGTCCTTGGGCTCGATGCTCTTTGCCTTAAGCATTCCCACAAGATAAAAGCCGTATTCGTCGCCCGTCTGACTTATCGAGCTGGACAGCCTAAGTCCCTCTACCAGCCTGTCGCCGTCGAATATTCCTATTTTTGTATTGGTATTGCCTACGTCTAAAACTATAATCATATCGTACCTCTTATGCGCCGGCATTTCGCCTGTTAGCTGTGATTTTTATCACCGTATATGCCGTCGGTGCCAAAACAAGGTTAAGCAATAGCTCAACGAAGAAGTTGATGCCCACACACAAAACTATTACGACATAAAAGGGCGAAAAGCCGCTTACATCGTTACCAAATGCGGTAAAGGCGTCCATAATTACACCACTCATCATAAGCGCGCCCAAAATGAATATGCCCGTATTGACGATAGGCGCTGCTATTGCTGCAACAAAAACGGCAATACGCTCGTTCTTTTTTGCGATAGCTTTATACAAAAGCGCAGGAACAACGCCTGCCGCTATACCCTTAGCAAGGCACATCAAAACGGCGAGAACCGGTTGATCGCCCAGCATATAAAGAGTAAATGGGTCAAGTCCTATAAGCGCCGACACTATTACTATAATTCCAAAAGCGCCGCCCAAAAACGCACCGCCACGCACGCCCAAAATTATACTGCCCAAAACTATGGGAACAAGCACCAAGCAAAAAGAGGTGGTGCCTATCTTCATAAAGCTTGCAAGCAGCTGAAATATAATTACAAGCGCAAGCAACACCGAAAGATAGGTGACATTCTTAGTAGTAAAGAACTTTTTTTCTTTCATAATATCCTCCATCGGGTTCGGCTATGATACCCGCAGAAATTTTTTGTAGTCGCTTATTATCGGGTCGGACGAAGCTCTATCCGCCCATAAGCATAAAGCAAAAGCTATTGTTTATCTAACTGCTCCTGCAAGAAGCTTTCCAGCTCGCTTTCGTGGATACGGATTTGCTCCATGCTGTCACGGTCACGAACGGTAACGGTGCCGTTTTCCATGGTGTCAAAGTCCACGGTTATGCAATACGGCGTACCGATTTCGTCCTGACGGCGGTAACGCTTGCCGATAGAGCCGCTAAGATCGTACGCACAGTTGAACCTTTTGGCAAGGCGCTTGTAAATCTCGTCCGCCTTTTCGGACAAGTTCTTTTGAAGCGGAAGAATTGCCGCCTTGTACGGCGCAAGCTGCGGATGGAAATGCATAACCACTCTGGTGTCGCCGCCCTCAAGCGCCTGCTCCTCGTAAGCGTTACAAAGGAATGCAAGCACGGCGCGGTCTACGCCGAGCGACGGCTCGATGCAGTACGGCACGTATTTTTCGTTGGTGTTGGGGTCGGTGTACTCCATGCTCTTGCCCGACTTTTCTGCGTGACATTTAAGGTCGTAGTCCGTGCGGTCGGCAACACCCCAAAGCTCACCCCAGCCAAACGGGAATTTGAACTCGAAGTCGGTAGTCGCCTTGGAATAGAAGCAAAGCTCGTCCTTTTCGTGATCACGAAGTCGCAAATTTTCGGTCTTAATGCCGTAGCGAAGCAGCCATTGGTGGCAAAAATCCTTCCAATAATAGAACCAGTCAAGGTCGGTGCCCGGCTTACAGAAAAACTCAAGCTCCATCTGCTCGAACTCACGAACTCGGAAAATAAAGTTACCCGGAGTAATTTCGTTACGGAACGACTTGCCTATTTGACCTACGCCAAACGGAATCTTTGCGCGCATCGAGCGTTGAATGTTGGGGAAGTTAACAAAAATTCCCTGTGCCGTTTCGGGGCGAAGATAAATGGTAGACACGCTATCCTCGGTTACGCCCTGGAAGGTCTTGAACATAAGGTTAAACTTTTTGATGGACGTAAAGTTACTTTTGCCGCAAACGGGGCACGGAATAGCGTTGTCTGCGATATATTTCTCAAGCTGCTCGTTGTCCCAGCCCACTATGCTTACGTCCTTCTTTTTGCGAGCAATATAGCCTTCAACAAGGTCGTCTGCGCGGTGACGGGTTTTGCATTCCTTACAGTCCATAAGGGGGTCGGAAAATCCGCCCAAGTGTCCGCTTGCTTCCCATACCGAGTTGTTCATAAGTATTGCGCAGTCCACGCCCACGTTGGTGGTCGAGCGAGTTACGAAGTCCGCCCACCACGCCTTTTTTACGTTATTCTTAAGCTCCACGCCAAGCGGACCGTAGTCCCAAGTGTTGGCGAGTCCGCCGTAAATTTCGCTTCCCGCAAATATGAAGCCGCGTCCCTTGCAAAGGGCAACAAGCTTGTCCATAGTTAATTGTGCCATAACTGCTCCTTGAAAAAAATAGTTCGTATAATTGTAATAAATATACAAAAAAAAGTCAAGCAAAAAATAAATTTTTTTGTGGCACATATCCCGCTATCCCTAATATTATGGAGTAGATATATCTATTAACTCAGCAACGGGCGGCCGCCCGATACCAAAGATATAGATTGCTAAGGATAAAATTCGGGCATGCGGAAAGCAAGCCTCACGCCGGCAAAGCGAGCTTTCCGTCCGAAGCGAGTACAATAAAAATTTTGGAGGAACTATAACTATGTTTTGTGGAAGCAACGACTTATTCATTCTTTTGCTCTTGCTTTGCGGCTGTGGCGACAAGAATAACTGCTGCGGTGGCGGCTATAATCGCGGAAATTCCGGCGACTGCTGTGACCTTATCCTTTGGCTGATTTTGCTTAACTGCATCTGCGGCGACAAAAATCACTGCTGCAAGTAATACGCACGAGAAAACTAAAAAGTACATACTATCAATTTTTATGCGGCAAAAAGGGGAACGGCTTTTCGTTCCCCTTTATTTTTGTAAAATTTATTATACACCCTTGCTTTATGCGCTAATCCAGCTTTTGTCCGTCCTCTTTGTCCATTGCTTTGCTTAGCGTAGCGGAGAATAAATCAATTTCACCGTCAAGCTCGGTGGTCGCCTGCATCTTTTGCTCGATTTCAATATTTATTTCGTCCGTTTTTTGATTAAGCTCGGTATACGTCTTATCCATTTTTTGCTCAATGGGCTCGTCCTTCTTGCCAAACAAGAAGTTATGTAGCGGCTGCTTAATAAGCTTGTTAAGCGGTCTGATTACAAAGCCCGTACCAAAGGCAAGTATAATAGTGCCCTCTCTTACGCCCACAAGCTCGCCCCAGAATATAAGCGAGAAAATAACGGCAAGCGCGGTAAGCGAAAGGTCGCTTATCATTTTGGTGGTAGAAAATTGAAGCTTGGTGCGCTTAGCGAGCGCCTGCGCAAAGCCCTCTACCGGCATACTCATAATGTTAGGCGCAAGATAGAGTATTACGCCTATTGCGATAAGCACAAGGCTGATAGCCGTGTACAGCATCTGCAACGCATAGTGGTTAACCGCGGGCACTATAAGGTCGCAAAGCAGAACGGCAAGGTCTACAAAAAAGCCAAAAACAGTGGACACCGCAAACTGAAAAATATAATACCATTTGAATTCCTTGCCAAGAAGTGCAAGCTGAAGCAGCACCATTACACAGTATACGATAGTCGTCCAGTTGCCGATGGTAAGAGCTGTAAATTTAAGACTCAATACGTACGGAAAGGACGTTGCCGACGACACGCCGAGATTGCTCATTTTTGCAATGGCAACGCCGAACGCGATAATAAACAGTCCCACAAAGTAAACGATAACGCGCTTTACCCACTCAAAAACCTTTTCTTTTTTGATTGTCATAACTACTCCTATAACGACTTGTTTTTATATGGTGATATTATAATATGTACATACGTATGTGCGATTTTACGTTTTTAGGCGTATCCGTGCTTTTTGCGCTTTGCTATTAAAAACACTACCGATAGCGCAACGGCGGCAACCTCCGCCACGATGATGGACAGCCATATTCCGTCCAGCCCAAGGACAAGCGGCAAAAGCAAAACTGCGGCGGTTTGAAATACAAGCGTTCGCAAAAACGCCATTATTGCCGAGGTTACGCCGTCGTTAAGCGCGGTGAAGAAGCCGGACGAATATATTGCAAAGCCTGCAAACAGAAACGAGAACGAATAAATCATAAATGCGTGCACCGTCATATCGTATAGGTATTGATTGTCACGCACGTACAGCCACGACATGGGCTTAGCCAAAGCCAAGCACGCGCCGAACATAAGCACGGACGAAATGCCGATGATTACTATGCTCTTTTTTAAGAGAGCCTTTAGCTCCTCTTTGTTTTGCGCGCCGTAATTGTAGCTTACAATAGGTGCGCTTCCGGACGAGTAGCCAAGGAAGATGGAAATAAAAATCATATTGACGTACATCAAAACTCCGTACGCCGATATGCCTGCCTCGCCTGCAAATCTTAGCAGCTGAATGTTGTACAGCATAGATACGATGGACATCGAAATATTAGTCATAAGCTCGGACGAGCCGTTAGCGCACGTTTTTAGTAGTGCCCTGCCGTCCCATCTCGTTTTGCCAAGTCGAAGCAAGCTTCCGTTGCGGCAAAAGAAGTACACAAGCGGAATAACGCCGCCCACCACCTGGCTAAGCGCAGTTGCGAGTGCCGCCCCCACAAGCCCCATACCAAGCAGTCCCACAAGCAGGGCGTCAAGCACGATGTTGACTATTCCTGCCGCCAAGGTAATGTAAAGCCCAAGCTTTGGCTTGCCGGCAGTCACGAACAGGCATTGAAATTCGTACTGCAAAATAAATGCAGGTACGGCTACGACAATTATTCTGCCGTACAGCACGCAATCGGACAGCATCTGCCCCTCTGCGCCGAGAAGCGAAGCAATACTTTCCATAAAAGCAAAGCCGATTGTGCCAAAAACAACGCCGCAGATAATCGAGGTATATACTATAAGCGAAAAAATCCTGTTGGCCTTGTCACTTTCGCCCTCGCCCATGGTTTTTGCGATAAGTGCGCCGCCGCCCGTGCCGAACATAAAGCCCACACAGCCAAGAATCATAAGCACGGGAATAATAAAGTTGACCGCGGCAAAGGCCGTTTCGCCCGCAAAGTTGGATACGAAAAAACCGTCCACTACTCCGTAGATGGAGGTGAACGTTATCATTATTATGGACGGCAAGGTGAACCTTAGCAGTCGCTTATACGTAAAATGCTGTGAAAAATCAATAGCCATACGCGCCCCTACTCCAGTAGATTATAGCATATCGCTCTGCGATTGTCAAAAGAACTTGCTACCCTCGCAATCGTTTTGCGCCATTGTTTTATTGCCTTTTGTGAGGCTTTGTGGTATAATAGCCTATGATTATTATAAGGCACGACTTAGGTCAACGATATTTTATTAAAGGAGAAGGGTATGATAAGTCAAAGCTGGAACAGCGTTTTAGCTGAGGAATTTGGTAAGCCGTATTTCCACTCGCTTATGGAAGCCGTAGAACGAGAATACGAAACGCAGACCGTTTATCCCCCACGGGACAAGCTTTTTTCTGCGCTAAAATTCGTACCGTACGAGGACGTAAAGGTAGTTATAATCGGACAAGACCCGTACCACGGAGCAGGGCAAGCCAACGGAATGGCATTCGCTGTTGGGGACGGAATCCCCTTGCCGCCCTCGCTTGTAAATATATATAAGGAAATCGAAAGCGATATTGGCTGTGCGCCCGAAGATAGCGGAACGCTTATAGGCTGGGCAAAGCAGGGCGTATTGCTGCTTAATACCGTACTGTCCGTGCGTGCAGGCTCGCCGCTTAGCCACTCTAAGCTTGGCTGGCAAGAGTTTACCGACAGCATAATAAAAAAGCTTTCTATGCGCACTACCCCCGTAGTTTATATTTTGTGGGGCGCCGGTGCTATTGCCAAAAAAAGCTTGCTTTCGCCCGGCTCCTTAGTAATTACCTCGCCGCATCCTAGCCCGCTTTCGGCATACCGAGGATTTTTTGGCTCGAAGCCGTTTTCTAAGGCAAACGAATATTTGGTAAAGCTGGGACTAACCCCTATCGACTGGACAAATACGTCGGGCGAGGAAACCGCAACCTACTATAAATCCGCACACAAAATCCAAAGCATTTAGTCGTCCTTAGGCATACCTTTTATATTTCCTTGCTCGCCGACAAAAGAATTTCGGCGATTGACGCCGAGGATATGTAGTAAAACGATATCTTGCCCTGCTTGCGATAGTCTACGATTTTTGCGGCACGTAGCCTGGAAAGCTGGTGCGAAAGCGTTGTTTGATTCAGCCCTAAAAGTGCCGACAGGTCATTTACACACATCGAGCTGATAGAAAGCGCGGACAAAATTTTCAGTCTTGTGCTGTCCGAAAGTAACGAAAAAAACAAAGCAAGGTCCTTTAGACTTTGCTCACACGGCACATAGCTTTTGACAAGCTCCTGCTTGCGTTTGTCAAGAATAATTTCCATACGTATATTATAGCCGCCTTATATGCGCATATTTTAATATAATATATCCCTTTTGCACTTATTTTGCAAGCACTGCTTAACCTTGGGCGCAAACTGCTTTCTCTGCTAAATATGCTTTCCTTGCGCACAAGCTAATCCTTGTCACCCGCGAGGACGAAGTCCGTAGCAATCTCTTGTGCTTTTGGATTGCTTCGCTAAAAGTGAAAAAATGCGCGGTGCTCCTCTCGGAATACCGCGCATTCATTTTGTTTTTAGACACACAAAGGTTTAGTGAACGTCAACGCCGTCAATTACAACGTTAAGCTTCTCCTTGGTAAGAAGGTTTTTGTTTCCCCATACGTTAGTGCCAAGATCGTCGCCGCCCTTATCACTCTTCTTTTCTGTTACGTCAAAGCCGTTAACTGTAACGTTGTTGATAATCAAATCATAGCTTCTGCCGTAATCGTCACCAACCTCGATAGCCGCCTTTTGCAAGTCGCCGCTGTCATTGAAGATGCAATCGGTAAGCTTAACGGTCTGATGAGTGGTGCCGTTGTCAAGAACGTTAGCGTAAACAAGCAACGCCTTGCCACCCGAATTAAAGGTACATCCAATGAACTCGACGGTGCCTGCGCCCCAGGTCCAGACTGCATAATCATTGGTGTTGTTGAATACACAGTTGGTAAACTTGGTTGTGCCGTACAAGGTAATCTTGCCCTCGAAGGTGCAGTTGGTAAAATTAGCCTTAGTGCCATTGCCCATACCTGCATAGTTGCCCGAGCTTTGACCCTTTACGGTAACGCCCTCGAAATTCAAGGTCGAGCCACCTGCGGCAGTGTTAGTATTCGGAATGCTAACAACGGTATCCTTATTGCCCTTTATGGTAATTTCCTTACCAACGGCAACAGAGGGAACGTTGTAGGTGCCTGCCGAGAGATAAAGCTCGGTAGCGCCGTTTCTAATGGAAGCAGTAACCTCGTCGGTGTCGTCTGCATAAGCATAAACCTTGCCGCTTTCGTCGGTAAAGGTACCGTCCTCGTTTGCCTGAGCCAAGCAAATGATAGTATATCCGCCGTAATCCTTAGCTGCGGTATCAGCGGCAAGCAAGCGCTCCTTAATAACCTCGTTAGCTACGGTAACAGTAATAGCAGAGCCATCGCCATTTTCCTTATTGGTGAAAATCATACCTCTCGAGCCTCCGCCAAAGGTTACGTCCGTGCCCTTGAGCTCAACAGTCTTAAGATTTTCGCAAGCTCTGAACGCATATACCGGGATATCTACGTTACCCTCGATAACAACGTGCTCAAGCTTCTTCATATCTCTGCATCCGCCGTACTCGATGGTGGTAACGTTTGCAGGAATTTCAAGAGTAGTGATTCCGCTGTTTTGGAATGCTTCCTTCGAAATTGTAGTAACGGTAGAAGGAATTTCAACACTCTTTACGTTGAGCGCGTTACGGAAGGCCTGATAGCTGATATTGGTAAGACCCTCGTTGAGCACAACGGTAGAAGCCGAGGTGTCGCGGAATGCTCTGTCGCCAAGAGTTTTTACTGTGGACGGAAGAACGATCTCCTCAATATTGCTGTTGTATGCAAACGCATATCCGCCGATATTTTCTACTCCCTCGGGAACGTTTACAACGGTTCCCTCGTATTCTGCAGGAACCTTATAAAGCGACTTAACTCCACTGATGCCATCGGTAATAAGGGTAATACCGTTAACCTCGGAGAAGTTGTATATCTCAAGAGTGCTACCCGCATCTACACCTGCAGTGGTATAACCGTCCGCTATGGTGCAATCCTGGAAGCTTGCGGATTCCTCACCTCCACGGAAGTAAACGAGGTGCTTGCTTCCGTCAGACTCGTACATTTCGATTTCGGTGCCATTAACAAAAAGCTGTACGCCCTTGCCACCCGAAGCAGTACGAAGGAAATATTTGCCTGCGGTAATATCGCAGTTTTCTACATTTATGGCGCCTGCGGTAGACTTATTGATAAAGCCGTTCTTTGCCGCGGTAACAAGAGTATTGGATACGTTGAGGGTAACCATATAACCCGACAAGCAGCCACCGTCGTTAAAGGTGCAGCCGTCAAAGCTTACGGTACCAACCGCATTTGCAGCAGAGCCGCCCAAGGTAACGTGAGTAGCGTTTACGAAGGTGCAGCCGTCAAAGCTTACGTTGCTTGCCGCCGCCTTAAGGTACATAACTATGTAATCCTCGTTATTGGACTCAATGCTGCTTGCGCCGTCAAATGCAACGTTTTGGAAGGTGGTTACAGCTGTAGCGCTATTAAAGCCTGCGCCCGCATTACCAAAGCCGTTTACGGTTACGTTACCGGTGAATACTACTGACGGAGCCGCTGTAGCGCCCAACGTGCGGGCGCCTGCCACCGTAGCAGACTCACCCACAAATGTGATAACCGTGTTGGGGGCGCCTGCGGGAACACCCGAAGCATAGTTGTTAGCGGTAGCACCTGCACCAACTACACCGTTCCACTCAGGGTACTGGTTAATTACATGGTCAGCAGAATACTCGCCTGCAGCAAGGTTTACGTAAACCTGCTTATTCCAGTAAGCGCTGTTCGTCTTAATCGTGTTAAGAGCAGCCGCCAATTCTGCGTCATTCTTAACGTTGATATACATCGTTTTACCAACCTCGGTTGATTTTACGCCGTTGATAATGATGTTTTCGGGCTTAAGGTTGATAGACTGAACGTCGATTGCACCAACCGTGCTGCTTGCATCATAATTGAAGTAAGCATAGGTGTCCTGCGTTGCCGCAACCGAGGTAACCGGAGACGCGCACAAACCAATGTCCTCGATATGAGAGTTAATCATATGTACATAGCTTGCGGTACTCTCGCCGTGCTCTGCGTCGCTTGCCTCGTCGATTGAAATATCATAGCCGCCTGTGTTCTTAATAACAACGTTCTTAAGGGTAACGGTAGAATTCCAACGCACAAAAATGCCGTCACGTGTATTGCCCTTGCCATCCATCGTTACGTTTTCGATGGTTACGTTAGCGCCGTTCTTAACGGTAAAGATGTGTGTGCTACCGTAATTCTTGTTGATAACAACATTGCCTATACCCTTAACGGTAAAGTCCTTACCCTCGACAACAATGGGACCGCTGGCTACGTTATGCACACCGCTATTAAGGAACACGATTCCGCCGTCTTCAACCTTGCTTATAGCATCAGCAATGCTCTCGCCGGGCTCTACAACAACGGCAGCATTCTCGTCGTAACCGTTGCCAAAGCTATCCTCCTCATATCCCGTCTGGGTTGCAAATACATTAAGACCCAAGAAAATTGTGGGGACAGCTGCATCCTTAGCGGCATTTACCTCGTTTCCGACATACGTAGGCATATAAACCACCATAGTGATAATGCTTTCCTCCTCAGCAAGCAACGTGCCTGCTTGGGTGTAGTTGTTCTTAATGGCAACAGCGGTTTCGTCCACTGCGGCAACGGCGGTTTCACGCGTATAGGATTGCTCACCCTCTACAATGCCGTACATTATGTAATCCGAGAGCTTAAACGGCTCGCCCTTTTGGTTAACGCTTCCCGTTTCGGAAACGACGTTTATACCAAGCTGGTACTCAAGCGCCAAGCTACCTTCGTTTACGGCCTTGAGCTTTACAACCTCGGTATGACCGGGCTCCCAAAGGGCGTTTTGCTTGAAGATATTGGTCTTTTCGGTAACCCTCTCCCAATCCTTGCTTCCTTCAACCTGATAATAAAGCTCTATATCAAGGTTGCCTGCCTCAATCTTGTTGTTTGAGCTGGTAACGGTGTCGGTGAACCACGCGAAGGTGGTGCCCACAAACATCGAAATGCACAAAATCAACGACAGGACACTAAGCAAAAAGGATCTTTTCTGATTTTTTGCTTTCATATTTTCTTCCTCCAAATATAATTCGCCGCCGCGCGTGTCGGGCGCGCATGTGGACTTATATCACGTATGTAAAGTATGCCGTTAGCTATCACATATTGACAGCTTTTTTAGTCATTACCTATCCACATTAAAGCTTATCAAAAAGCATTAATTATTTTTAAACAATACAATACGTAAATATTATACCCCCCCCCCCCGAAAATTTGTCAAGCGGTTTTCTCATAATTTATGTTAGTTTGTCAATCGTTTTCAAGTAATTTTTTGAAATTTTTTTGAAAATTTTTTAGAATTGCTTAAAAAATACTAAAAACAC
>SVHR01000032.1 GCA_015055705.1 Clostridiales bacterium
AACGACCAAAAGTACGTTGTCTGCAACGCCGACGAGGGTGACCCGGGCGCGTTCATGGACCGTTCTGTACTCGAGGGCGACCCGCACTCCGTAATCGAAGCAATGATGATTGCAGGTTACGCAGTAGGAGCAACTCAAGGTTATGTATATATCCGTGCAGAGTATCCCATCGCAGTAGACAGATTGCAGGTTGCTATCGACCAGGCAAGAGAATACGGCATTTTGGGTAAGAATGCAATGGGTCTTGGCTATGACTTCGATATGGAAATCCGTCTTGGCGCAGGCGCATTCGTTTGCGGCGAAGCTACGGCACTTATCCACAGCATCGAGGGACACCGTGGTGAGCCCACCCAGAAGCCTCCCCACCTTGCAGAGCACGGCTTGTGGGGTAAGCCGACCGTTCTTAACAACGTAGAGACTTACGCAAATATTCCGCAGATTATTCTTAACGGACCCGAGTGGTTCAAGACTATGGGTACTCAGAAGAGCCCGGGAACCAAGATCTTCGCTCTTGGCGGCAAGATCGTAAACACCGGCCTTGTAGAAATCCCCATGGGTACTACGCTTCGTACCATCATCGAGGAAATCGGTGGCGGTATCCCCGGAGGCAAGAAGTTCAAGGCAGCTCAGACCGGTGGTCCCAGCGGCGGATGTATCCCTGCTGACCTTATCGACACCGCAATCGACTACGATAACCTTATCGCAATCGGTTCGATGATGGGTAGTGGTGGACTTATCGTTATGGACGAAGACAACTGCATGGTTGACATCGCTAAGTTCTTCCTTGAGTTTACCGTAGACGAGTCTTGCGGTAAGTGTACTCCGTGCCGTATCGGTAACAAGCGCCTTTACGAGATGCTTGAGAAGATCACCAACGGTCAGGGCGAAATGGAAGACCTTGACAAGATGGAAGAGCTTTGCAAGTACATCAAGGCTAACTCGCTTTGCGGCTTGGGACAGACTGCTCCCAACCCGGTTCTCAGCACTCTTAAGTACTTCCGTGACGAGTACATTGCTCACGTAAGAGACAAGAAGTGCCCGGCAGGCGTATGTAAGGCACTCCTTAATTACGTTATTGATAAAGACAAGTGTATCGGTTGCGGCCTCTGCGCTCGTGCGTGCCCGGCAGGTGCAATTGTTAAGACGGACTACATAGCTGAAGGACACAAGTTGCCCTCGCTCACGATTGACGTAACCAAGTGTCTCAAGTGCGGCGCTTGCTTAGATACGTGCAAGAGACAGCAGGCTATCAGCAAGAAATAGGAGAGAAGATTTATTATGAAACAAGTTAATTTGAAAATAAACGGTATTCCTGTTACGGTTGACGCCGGAACCAGAATTTTGGATGCTGCTAAAAAAGCAGGTGTAAATATCCCCACTCTTTGCTATCTTAAAGACGTAACCAACGACGGCTCCTGCCGTATGTGCGTTGTAGAAGTTACCGGCGCTAAGAACCTTGTTACGTCCTGCTTCGCTACCGTAAAAGAGGGTATGGAAGTGTTCACCAACACCCCGAAGGTACTTGCTTCGCGCAAGACCACCTTGGAGCTTATCCTCTCCAACCACGATCAGAACTGCCTTTCGTGCGTAAGATCGACCAACTGCGAGCTTCAGAAGCTTGCTGTTGAGTACGGCTGCGATTCCTACAAGTACAAGGGAGAGAAGAATCAGTATCCCCTCGACGATAGCAATCCGTATCTTATCCGCGACAACAACAAGTGTATTTTGTGCCGTCGTTGCGTAGCTGTCTGCAACAAGATTCAGACTGTTAGCGCAATCGGCCCCAACTTCCGTGGCTTCAAGACCGAAATCGGCAGCGTATTTGGACACAACCTCGACGCAACCGGTTGCGTAGCTTGCGGACAGTGTATCAAGGTTTGCCCGGTAGGCGCTCTTTACGAGAAGGACGACACCGCAAGAGTTATGGAAGCTATCCTCGATCCCGAGAAGTTCGTAATCGTTGGTACTGCTCCCGCAGTTAGAGTAGGTCTTGGCGAAGAATTCGGTTACCCTATCGGTAGCGACGTTCAGGGCAAGATGGTTACCTCGCTTCGTCGCCTTGGCTTCGACAAGGTATTCGACGTAAACATGACCGCAGACCTTACCATCATGGAAGAAGGCACCGAGCTTTTGAGCCGCCTTGGAGACAAGAACGCTACTCTTCCCATGATCACCTCGTGCAGCCCGGGATGGATTAACTTCATCGAAACTTACTATCCCGACCTCGTAGGACACCTTTCCAGCTGCAAGTCGCCGCAACAGATGTTCGGTGCAGTTATGAAGACCTACTATGCAGAGAAGTTCGGTATCGACCCGGCTAAGATGGTAGTTGTTACCGTTATGCCGTGTACCGCAAAGAAGACTGAGGTTCTCAGAGATCATCATAAGGCAAGCGGCTATCCCGATGTTGATATCACCATCACCACCAGAGAGCTTGCTAGACTCTTGAAGCGTCAGTCCATCAACCTTGCTACCCTTGAGGAAAGCGACTTCGACGATCCGATTGGTAAGGGCTCGTCGGCAGGTAACCTCTTCGGTACCACCGGTGGTGTTATGGAAGCAGCTCTTCGTACCGTTGCTTACGTTGTAAACGGCAAGAACCTTGACAAGCTTGACTTCAAGGCTGTAAGAGGCATGAAGGGTATCAAGGAAGCTAAGGTTAAGCTTGACAACGGCGTAGAGGTTAAGGTTGCTGTAGTTCATAGCCTTGCAAATGCACGCAAGATTATGGAAGACATCAAGGCAGGCAAGAGCAAGTATCACTTCATCGAAGTTATGGCTTGCCCGGGCGGCTGCATCAACGGCGGTGGACAGCCCATCGTTTCGTCCGAGATTCTTAACAACGTTGACGTAAGAGAGCTTCGCGCTAAGGCAGTTTATGCTCGCGACAAGAAGGCTCCTCTCAGACTCAGCCATGAGAACCCGGTTATGAAGACGCTTTATGATGAATACTTCGGCAAGCCGAACAGCCATAAGGCACACGAGATTTTGCATACTACTTATAAGGCACAGGATGCTAAGATTAAGTAAGTTTTACAAAAGATTGTGAAATACTAAAGACAAAAAATATCCATCGGCTTAGCCGGTGGATATTTTGACGTTTAACCGTTATTTAACAAATTTGTGTTATAATAACCTCAAGAGGTGCAGATATGATTTTTTCGTATACATATAAGGTAAGGGCTAGCGATTGTGGCCTCACTACAAATATGGAGCTTGTTGGCGCGTTCAACTGCGTAGAGGATATTTGCAGTGAATATTTGGCGGCGCTTGGCATGACAGGTATATATTTATCCAAGACCTACGGCGTAACGTGGGTTTATACCAAGCACAAAATGCAAATTTTCAAGCCGTTGCCGTGGCTTAGCCCCTATACCGTCAAGTGCTTTTTGTCCAAAATGTCCAAGGTGACTACGGTAGTTGACTTTGCCTTTTATGACGAAAGCGGCGATTTGGCTATCTATTCTCAGCTGGAGATGTGTCTTATCGACCTGAATACAAGTAGAATATCTGCGCTTTCGGCAGTTGGCTTCGATAAGCTCGAGGTCCATAAGTCCATTCTGCCGGGTAGCTTTTCTCGCTTTGCGGTGACTAATGCGACCCAAAAAGATAGGGTTGTCGTAAAAAACAGCAATATCGATTGCAACAATCATACCAACAATACCGAGTATATACGTTTGTTGCTTGACTCGTATCCTATGGAGCACTTACGCACGAGAAGAATTAAATCCATCGAGGTCAATTATATCAATCAGTCAAGGCTGGGCGAGGAGCTTGTTATAAGTGTGGCGGCAGAGGATAATTGCCATAAGGTTGTTTTCACTCGTGGCGATACGCAAATTATAAAGTGCGAAATTTTCTTTGATAAATAGTAAATATCATTAAGAGGTGAACGATTTGAATGTTTTAGAGCGTGCAAAAATAGAGGATGCCGAGCTTTGTCGCAGAATTTTAGACGATGGACGAGATTTTCAACGTCAGCAAGGCTTTTATCAATGGGCGGACGACTATCCCAATCTTAGCACGGTGCTTGAAGATATCGACAAGCAAAGGGGATACGTCCTCAAAATTGATGGGGTAATCGTAGGATATATGTGTATCGATTTTGCCGGCGAGCCTACGTATGCCACAATCGAGGGCAAGTGGAATTATAGCGGGGCTTATGCAGTAGTGCACCGCTTGGCTTTTGTCAAAGAACACCTCGGCAAAGGGCTTGCTGACGTAACCTTTAATTTGATACAAAAGCTTTGCATCGCAAACGGCGTACCATATATCCGTGTTGATACGGGCTTTTATAACCAAAGAATGCAGCATATCCTCACCAAAAACGGTTTTTCTAAGTGCGGAATAATAACGCTATTAGATAAAACCAAACGCTTCGCTTATGATAAGCTAATCAAATTATAGTATTATAAACATCGAAAAGGAGTAGTTTTTCTACTCCTTTTTTTGCTGTGTAAAACAAAAATCATTGACTATAAAGGTAAAGTGTGCTACAATAATATTGCGACTCAATTTAATATTTGTGGAAGTATACTTGTAGGGCATAAGTGTACCTTATTTGCATTATCTAAAAATCTTCCACAAGATTGTTAAATTGAGTGTCGCAACTTAGCGAATAAGCCACTGTGCTAGTGTCGTCTTGTTCGTTAAGACGGCACTTTTTATTTATTGGAGGAAAAAGTATGAAAAAAACAAAGATTTTAGTCTTATTGACTCTAATGCTTTCTTTTTGCTTGTCGCTTAGTCTACTTACGGCGTGTGACTTAGAAAGCATCTTTAGTGGTCCAGATGAAGAAAAGCATGACCACAGCTTTACAGATTGGTATACGGTTATAGAGCCTACCGAGGAAGAAACGGGATATCAACAAAGAGATTGCACGAAATGTGATTTTTTTGAAACTAAAACTATTCCCACGTTGGTATCAAAACGCTATAACGGTGTATATACTGGCGAATTTGAGGACGAGCGCCGGATGCTTATTCTTTTAGATGGAATGGTGTTTGGTGCGGGTGATGTCGTCGCTACATATCAGGTAACAGGTGATAAAATATTAATAAGAGCTAGTCAATATGGAATGGAAGAAGAAATTTTGGGTAGTATATCAGACAGCGAACTGACGATAGGTGCGGGAGGGATGGAACTTACGCTTACAAAGAATGCTGAGTATACGTTACTTAATATGGACGATAACGGATGTGTTACTTATAAATACGAGGATGACATTTTTTTATGCGGCTATGTTGGTAAGAATAGAAGTGTACAAATTCCGGAGAATGTAACTGTTATAAATGATGGCGTTTTTGCTAGACATGGTGAATTAAGGAGTGTAAATATCCCCGATGGTGTAATATCTATTGGAGGAAGGGCGTTTTATGGATGTGGTTTGTCTAGTGTAGTTATTCCTGATAGGGTGACAAGCATAGGATATGGTGCTTTCGAGTTTTGTTATGCTTTGACAAATGTTACGATAGGCGAGAATGTGACTAGTATAGGAGATGATGCTTTCTACAGCCCAAAGCTTATAGAAATATATAACAAATCCTCATTGATTATAGTTGCCGGAAGCGAAGAACATGGTGAAGTAGCCTATTATGCGAAAAACGTTTACACCCCAACTAGTGGAGCAAGCAAGTTAAGCACCGATAATGATGGGTATGTTACTTATATGGACAGTGATGAGGTTTTATTGGTAGGCTATGTAGGCGAAGAAACAGAGCTTGTCTTACCAAACAATATAACGTGCATAGATGAGCTTGCTTTTTGTGACAGCTGTATTTCAGTTGTGAAAGCACCTTATTTATCTGTTAGCATCGATGCGTATAGTAGTATCACAAGTATAGTATTACCCGATAGTTTAACAAGCATAGTCTATGGTGCTTTTGTGGGATGTGATAACTTAGTTAGCTTGACGCTCGGTGCAAATGTAAAAATAACTGAGGGTTGGCAATATCAAACATATATTAGTAGTTGCGTTAGACTTAAAGAGTTGATAAATCGTACAAATTATGTTTTATCAAAGGATGATTTTGGTAGCAAAGCCATTGATATATATAACAAAACCGATATTTTTACGCAAAGTAAGCTTTCGAATGAAAACGGATTTATCGTTTATACAAATGGCTCGGAAAAAACATTGGTGAACTACTTGGGATCTGAAACAGATTTAATTATACCCGAAGGAATAAGTGTTTTAGATAGATATGCATTCTATTGGAAAACCGATTTAACCTCAGTAATAATACCAGATAGTGTAAAAAGTATAGGCGATAGCGCATTCAATTTATGTAATAGCTTAAAGCGTATAAGCATAGGTAAAGGAGTAAATGATATAGGATCGTATGACTATGGACATGCTTTTGATGGATGCATCGGGTTAGAAAATATAACTGTGGATGATAGTAATGAGGTTTATCGCAGTGAGAGTAACTGTATAATCGAAAAAGAGACCAACACTCTTGTGTTTGGATGCAAGACTGGCGTAATACCCGACAGTATAACAGCCATAGGAGCTTCAGCATTCAGTTGGCGCCAAGACTTAACAAGCATAGAAATTCCTGATAGCGTAGAAACAATAGGCTTTCATGCATTTTATAATTGCTGGAATTTAGAATATGTTTCTATCGGAGATGGCGTAACCTCGATTGGAGAACTTGCGTTCTATTATTGCAACAGCCTAACAAGCGTGACTATTGGGGACAGTGTGACGACCATAGGCGATTATGCATTCTATAGTTGTGACAGCCTAACAAGCGTGACTATCGGGGACTTAGTGACGAGTATAGGAGATGGTGCGTTCTCTTATTGCAGTAGCTTAACGACAATATATTATACTGGAACAGCTGAGGATTGGGATAAGATATATATTGGCAATGGTAATGAAGATTTAACCGCCGCCACGATTTACTATTACAGCGATAGTCAGCCGACGGATGAGAGTAATTATTGGCATTATGATGCTGATGGAGTAACTCCTGTAATTTGGAATTAAGCGTGAATTTATATTTTTTATATTATTATAAAGTAGTAAAATATGCAATTTTGGCGCTTAAGCCCACATAATGAATAAAAAGTACAACCACTCATAAGAGTAGGTTGTACTTTTTTTGTTATAAAGGGAATACTTCGCTAGGCTTCTTGTACTACGCTACGCTTCGTGGCGTTCGCACTTCGTGCTCGGCTGAGGGCGTTCGCAATCTACGATTGCTCGGCTAAGCGAACGCAAAATCTGCGATTTTGGTTCGCTTGTCCCCTTGGTGGGATAAAAAAATAAAGACTACTTTATGTAGTCTTTATTTTTTTGGTACCACTAAGGGGAATCGAACCCCTGTTTTCGGCGTGAGAGGCCAACGTCCTAACCGCTAGACTATAGTGGCTCACAGCTTTTTAATTATAGCACAACCAAAAATAATAATCAACAAAATTAGCGTGGTTTTTGAAAAAAAGTTAAATTTATTTTTATAAAAACTGCCTATGAATATTTTTTGAGATATAATGGGACGCTAAAATAAATGAATGCAGTTATTTTATGTGGCGGATTTGGCAAACGCCTTGCTCCGCTAACCAACGATTTACCCAAACCCATGCTTAGTGTAGCAGGTAGACCCATGCTTGACTACTGTTTTGCGCAGCTTGGCTATTACGGAATAACCGACGTTACGCTTACGCTTGCGTATTTGCCCGAGAAAATTATCGACTGGACAAAGGGATACTCCGATTTTAACCTCAGTTATAGCGTAGAGGAGCTTCCTCTTGGCACGGCAGGCGGCGTAAAAAACGCGGAAAAAAATCTTAGCGACGTTTTCGTGGTGGTCAGCGGTGATGGACTTAATAATATTGATCTCGACCAAATGTATCAAACTCACGTCAAAAATGGCGCAGACGTCACCATGGCGATTACGCAATCGTTCACTCCTTGGCTGTACGGAGTGGTGGAGCACGAGGACGGATACGTAAAACAGTTTTTCGAAAAGCCAAACGTTAGCGGCAAAAGATGGATAAACACAGGAGTTTATATCGTAAACAAATACGTGCTTGATTTTGTGCAAAAGGACGTTATGACCGACTTTTCTAAGGACTTATTTCCGCTTGTGCTAAATAATGGGCGTATTGCTGTATACGAGCACGACGGCTATTGGAGCGACATTGGCGACTTTGCAAGCTACTACAAAGCTAATATGGATATGATAAAGGGCGGCTTTTACCGTGCGGCAAAAAACGAGCATCAAACAAGCTTTGACCTATTTGGCAGTATGGATATAAGCCTTGTGGCACATTCGGCGAGCGTGGTCGGCAGAATCAGCGGCTGTGTAGTGGGCGAGCGTGCGCGTGTTACGTCAAGTGCGGTGCTGGATAGGTGCGTAGTATTGGACGGAAGCGTAGTAAAGGGCAGGCACAGTGACTGCATAATCAGCGGCAATATGGTAATCGACGTCAGCGATCTCCATTCGCCATTAAAAAACAAAAATTTCAAAAAAAGTTTTACTACCGATACAAAATAAGTTGTTTTTTTGCTCCGAATATCGTATAATAACATCAGCATTAAAAACTTAGGCTCTGGCTGCAAACGGCTGTTTGTCGTGGGGGTGCTTATACAAAGGTGGGATTACCACTTTTTGTCGAAGCGGTATTTTGCCGTGATTGTGCCGTTATCTTTTATGGTTTAAGGCGCATAAATTTTACCATAAGGCAGTCCGTTACAGCAATAGAAGCCATTATATAGACATAGATTTTCGGAGGTAGTTTTGGCTGAATATAGCAATAAGCTCGTCCTTAGAGTAATTTTTCTTGGGGGCGTAGGCGAAATTGGCAAAAATATGACCGCGCTGGAATTCGGCGAGGACATTATAATTATTGACTGCGGATCGACTTTCCCGGGTGGTGATATGCCGGGTGTCGATTTGGTAATTCCCGATCCCGCATACTTGCTTGAAAATAAGGATAAAATTCGAGGAATCGTGCTTACTCACGGACACGAGGACCATATCGGCGGCTTGCCGTATATCCTCAAGGATATAAACGTTCCCGTTTATGGCACCGAGCTTACCTTGGCAATTCTCGAAGCTAAGCTTCGTGAAGCTAAAGTAAATGCCGAGCTTAACGTGGTTAAGCCTAAAATGGTTGTTCCGCTTGGTAAGTTTAAGGTAGAATTCGTCAACGTAAGCCACTCGATTGCGGGCAGCTGTGCGCTTGCAATATCCACGCCAATCGGACTTGTGTTCCATACCGGCGATTTTAAGGTTGACTATACGCCGGTAAACGGTAATATTACCGACCTTAGCCGCATAGCCGAGCTTGGTAATCAGGAGGTTCTTTTGCTTCTTGCCGAAAGCACCAACGTAGAGCGTCCTGGCTTTACGCTGTCCGAAACGGCGGTGGGCAAGTCAATAAACACCATTTTACAGGAGCATACCGATAGCAGAGTGTTCGTTACGACCTTTGCCTCCAACGTGCATAGACTTCAGCAGCTCGTCGACCTTGCGGCAAAATACAAGCGCAAGGTGGTTTTTGCGGGCAGAAGCATGCTTAATATCGTTGATTGCGCTCAGCGAATAGGCGAATTTAGGATAGATAAGGACAATATTGTTGACGTCGAGGACGTAAATAAGTATGACGACAGAGAGCTTATGATTATCACGACGGGCAGTCAGGGCGAGCCGATGAGTGCGCTTTCACGCATTGCAAACGGCGAGTCAAAAATCAAGCTTCACTACAATGACCTCGTGATTATCTCGGCTTCGCCCATTCCAGGCAACGAGCGAATGATTTATACTGTAATCAACAACCTTTATCGCTACGGCGCAAAGGTTATTTACGAGAGCCTAGCCGAGGTTCACGCCAGCGGTCACGCATGCAGAGAGGAGCTTAAGCTTATTCATTCGCTTATAAAGCCCAAATATTTTATTCCCGTGCACGGCGAACACCGTCATCAAAAGAAGCACGCCGAGCTTGCCGTAACCATGGGCGTTCGTCCGTCCAACATTATTATTACGGACATCGGCGACGTGGTGGAAATCGGCAGTAAGGGCTTCAAAATAGCCGAGCGTGTGTCCTCGGGCGCATTGCTTGTTGACGGCTTGGGCGTAGGCGAGGTAGGCAGTCTTGTGCTAAAGGACCGCAAGCATCTTGCACAAGAGGGTGCGCTTATTGCGTCTATTTGTATAGCTCAGGCAGAGGGCAAAGTGCTAAAAACTGAGCTTACGTCCCGCGGTTTTGCGTACACAACCGATACAGACGAGCTGCTTGGTGCGGCTAAGGAAATAGTCGAAAGCGTGCTTGGCGGCGTAGACCTTAAGGCTCAAGAGGATTGGGGCGCAGTAAAAGCAACGCTTCGTAAGGAGCTAAAGAACTTCGTGTTCCGCAAGACCAAGCGCAACCCCATGATTATTACTCAAATTATGGAAGTGTAGCTATGCCGTTTAAGACACCGGGTGCAAATTCCATATATATTCGCTCGATCTTGCCAAAGGAAAAGGACGAGAACGTCAGGCGTATACTTGAATACGCAGACGCACATATGATTCCTGTTCTTTTGCCCGAAACGGCGGCGCTGCTTAGACAGATTGTAACGCTAAAAAAGCCCAAGAAAATCTTGGAAATCGGCACGGCAATCGGTTATAGCGGTCACGTTATTTTGGGCGCGTGCGAGGGGCACCTTTATACCATCGAGGCAGACGAAAATTCGCTGACTAAGGCTAACGAGTTTTTTGCCGTATCGGGATATAAAGAGCGTGTTACTACATACCTCGGCGATGCTAATGAAATTGTTCCGTACTTTAGCGGCACATTTGATTTTATTTTCTTGGACGGACCAAAGACGAGGTATATTCAGTATTTGCCGTACCTCAAACGAATGCTGACTAAGGGTGGTATACTGCTGTGCGACAACGTGCTGTTCAACGGCATGGTAAGCGGCGAAAAAGAGCTTGTAAAAAAGAAGGCGACAATCGTCAATGCGCTTGATTTGTTTTTGAGGGCTGTGACAGCCGACGAGGATTTTATGACGTCCGTTCTGCCCGTGGGCGACGGCGTGGCACTTTGCATAAGGAAAGATAACTAATGATAGAAGTTTTAGCCCCTGCGGGCAACAAAGAAAAATTAATGTGCGCCTTGCATTTTGGCGCAGACGCCGTGTACCTTGCCGGCAAAAGCTACGGATTACGTGCTTTTGCGGACAACTTTGATAGGGACGAGCTTAGAGAAGCTGTTCAAATCATACATAGCCGCGGCAAAAAAATGTACGTTACCGTAAACATTTTTGCGCACAACAAGGATTTTATCGGGCTTGCCGAATACCTAAAGTACCTCGAAAGCATAGGCACGGACGGTGTGATTGTAAGCGACCCGGGCATAATTGCGCTTATAAAAAAGGAAACTAACCTTACTATTCACCTCAGCACGCAAGCAAATACGACCAATAAATATTCTGCGGCCTTTTGGGCGGAAATGGGTATTAAGCGTATCGTTTTGGCTCGTGAGCTTTCGCTTGACGAAATTAAGGAAATACGCGATCATCTTTCACCCGAGGTAGAGCTTGAAGCGTTTGTTCACGGAGCAATGTGCATTTCGTATTCGGGCAGGTGCCTTCTAAGCGACTTTACAACGGGCAGACACGGCAATCACGGCGAGTGTGCGCAGTCGTGCAGGTGGGAATACGCCATTCACGAAAAGTCACGCGACGGCGAGTATTATCCCATAGGCGAAGACGGCAGAGGAACGTATATTCTTAACAGCAAGGACCTTAATATGGCGGCTTATATAAAGGAGCTTGTTAACGCCGGCGTGACCTCGCTAAAAATCGAGGGTAGAATCAAGTCGCCGTACTACGTGGCAGGCGTTGTCAACGCTTATAGGCGTGCGGTTGACCACTTTATCAAAACAGGTGACGATTTCGTTTTACCGCCGTATATTCAAAGGGAGCTTGAGCTTTTAAGCCACCGTAAGTATTGTACCGGATTTTATTTTGGGGGTAAGGGCGAGCAATGCTACGAAACCTCTAAGCCCGAGCAAAAGGGCGTGTTTGCGGCTATTGTAACAGCAGAGGCAGAGGGCGGATTTATAGTGGAAATGCGCAACCGCTTTAAGGTGGGCGATACCCTCGAGGTTATTGCACCCGACGACAATAACGGCAAAAGAATCACTATTACTCAAATGACCGACGGGGAGGGTAATACCGTTCTTGATGCAAACAAGGTTCAGCAAAAGCTGTTTATTAGGTCGGACGTAAACCTAAAGCCCAGTGACGTTTTGCGACTGAATATGGAAGAATAGACAAAAGGTAAATTTTAATCTTGAAATTTAGAAAAAAATGATAAAAGTAGCCACTTGAATAATTTTCAAGTGGCATATTTTATCAAATGAGATACAATGTTGCATTTTGTATGCTATAATTTATGTATCTTAAGGGAACGGAGAATTGTATGGAAAGTAGTTTTGGTGAATTTCTAAAACAAAAACGACGGGAAAAGGAATTAACTCAAAAAGAATTAGCAAATATTTTATTTGTATCGGAATCTGCTGTAAGTAAGTGGGAAAAGAACGTTGCGCATCCCGATATAGCTTTGCTTCCAAAATTGTCAGAAATTTTAGGCGTAACCGAACATGAGCTTATAACGGCAAGTGTAGATAGACAGGCAAGACAAGAAAAAGCTCAAGCAAGAAAATGGAGAGCGTTTTCTATGACGTGGAGCTTGTTCTTCTATATTTCTTATGGCATAACGATACTTACTTGTTTTATTTGTAACTTGGCTGTAAATGGAACGCTTTCTTGGTTTTGGATAGTCGTGTCAGCATTGCTGCTTGCTTTTACTTTTACAAACCTTCCAAAGCTTATAAAAAAGCACAAGCTGTTTTTATTGCCACTTTCAATGTATTTAGCCTTATGTATTTTATTGGCAGTTTGTGCGATTTACACAAAGGGAAATTGGTTTTGGATTGCAACATTGCCTGTGCTTTTGGGATTAGTAATTATATTTACGCCAATTTATATTTCAAAATTTGGGATATTTTCTAAAGTAAAAAAATATAATGACTTTATTTCGGTCGGCATAGATTTCGTTATGCTAAACATTCTTCTTGTTGTTATCAATATATATTCGGTAGTAAACAACGACACGGCTTGGTGGTATATAAACATAGCCTTGCCTATTGTTGCGTGTGTGTACTTGTTTTTGAATTTATTATTAAGTGTAAGATTTATAAAGATAAATAGATTCCTAAAGACAAGTATTATATTGACCCTTATAGATTTATTTATATATATGCCACCATTGTTTGTAAAGGCTAAATCTTCATCGCTTCAAGACGGAATTGATTCTGCAAATATCTTTATGGCGAATCTTTCTAACTGGCAAGCTGGTGACGGTCTTCAAAATAACATTCATTGTATCATATTTCTATCGATAATGACATTAGCAATTATATTTTTTGCTGTTGGGTTAATTCGCAATTGCAAAACAAAAAATCAAAGTAAAGTATAAAAAATTTTTATTACAATCCCCGATTGTTGTAATTTTTTGTCGAAAAAGGTCATATATGTATTTGGTATGATTATCGAAACGTTTTTGACTTTTTTGAGTAAGGTTTTTTGTTTTACGTCTTTTGTCAACAATAAAGGCTCGTTTCCTCGTCCGCTTGAATTAGAGGAGGAGCGTGAGTATTTGGCAAGGCTGAAGCAGGGCGATATGAAGGCGCGCGAGCTGCTTATCAGGCACAATCTAAGGCTTGTTGCACATATCGTCAAAAAATATTCAAGTGCAGGCGAGGCGGACGACCTTATTTCGGTTGGCACGATAGGACTCATTAAGGGTATAGAGTCGTTTGAATACGGCAAGGGTAGTCAGATGGCAACGTACTGCGCAAAATGTATCGACAACGAAATCCTTATGTATATCAGGGCTAACAAAAAGCATCGTAGCACCATAAGCTTGTCCGAGCCGACGGGGACGGATAAGGACGGCAACGAAATTACGCTTATGGATATTTTGCCGTCAAGTGGCGAAAGCGTTTTTGCAAAGGTCGAAACGGACATAATTTACAAGCAGGTT
>SVHR01000033.1 GCA_015055705.1 Clostridiales bacterium
GCGAAGCCTTAATTGTTATTGCTGATACTTATCCTTGTATACCATTACCCTGGTTACCTCGGATTTTTTTACAAGCGGCTTACCCGAGTGAATTCGCGCCTCCACCTTGAAGTTGTCAGACGGAACGCACATAAGGTATTCGCCGTCAAGCTCGAGAAGCGGCTTGATTTCCTCGGTGATTATGCTTGCAAACACAAGTCGCTTTGCGCCCTGCTTAAAGTCAATACACTTTACGCCCTTGCTGTATCTGCCAATAATATCTATATCGGATATTTTCATTCGCTTTGCATAGCCGTTTTCGGTGATAAGCGCGATGTGACCCTCGCCGTCGTTTTGCCCCGCGGCAATAACCTCGTCGCCCACGCTAAGCTTAACGCCCTTTACGCCTGCCGAAATTCTGCCTTGGCCGGGCACCTCGTCACCGTCGCATCTTAGGCACATACCGTTTGCCGTAACAAATACAAGCGACTGACCGGTCGTCACGGTTTGCATTCCGATCACCTCGTCATCCTCGCGAAGCTTCATTGCTTGATATGCGTGCTTAATGATGCTGTACTCACTCCACGGCGACTTTTTTACCATGCCGCATTTGGTAAAGAAGAATACGTCACCCTCGGGCAAATCGCCGTTCAGCACATAGATCACCCGCTCTTTTTCGCCGAAGCCCTTGATACACGAGCTTAGAGTGTCGCCCTTTTCGCGCCACTTGCCCATGGGAATATCGTCCGCGGTCAGCTTATAGCAGTTGCCAAGATTAGTAAACAAGCAAAGCTTCTTTTCGGCTTTGAGTAAAACGAGATGCGAGCATACCTCATAAAGAGAGCTGTTTTCGCCGTAATCCTTAGTTGCCATATTGTAGTTTTTGACAAGCATTTTTTTGATGGTGCCTGCTTCGGTAATAGCAACCACGTACTCCTCGTGCACCTTTTGATCATCTGCCTTTTCGACCTTGTACTTGCTTAGGTCGCTGATAATAAGGCTCTTACGCGGCTGCTTGTATTTGCGTCTGATTTCAAAAAGCTCGTTTTTTACCGTTTCCATCTGAAGCTTGCGACTTCCCAAAATTTTGGTAAGTCTTTCGATAAGCTGACGAAGCTCGTCAAGCTCTTGCTCGAGCTTGTACACCTCTAACGCCGTAAGTCTGCCAAGACGAAGCTCGATAATTGCCTGAACCTGTCTTTCGCTTAGCGAAAATCTTTCACGCAGGCGTTCCTTTGCCTCGGTGGTATTTTTGCTCGTCTTGATTATGCGAACGACCTCGTCAATATTCTTTACCGCAACAACAAGTCCCTCTAAAATATGAGCGCGCTCCTTTGCCTGCTCTAACTCGTACTTGGTGCGCCTTATTATAAGTCCGCGCTGATAGTTGACGTAATAGGCGATAATGTCAAGCAGTCCCATTTGCTGTGGCTTGCCGTCTGCTATTGCCACCATATTTATTCCGTATGACACGTGAAGATCGGTATTTTTGAACAAAAGCTCTAAAATCTTATCTACGTCCCCGTCTTTTTTGACCTTTATTACTGCGCGCATACCGTTTCGGTCAGATTCGTCAGAGATGTCGCTGATAAACGAAAGCTCGCCCTTTTTGTCCTCACGAAGCTTAAGAACGCTTTCGAGCAACGCCGATTTATTTACTTGGTAGGGTAGCTCGTCAATTACAATAAGTCGCTTTTCGCCCTCGTTTTCGACGTGAACTCTTGCCCTTATGCCTATTTTGCCCTTGCCTGTTTCGTATGCCGCAACGAGGTCGCCCTGAACGATTATTCCGCCCGAGGGGAAGTCGGGGCCTTTGATGGTTTTCATCATTTCCTCAAGGCTTATATTGGGGTTGTCGATATATGCAATTACGCCGTCAATAGATTCTACAAGGTTATGCGGCGGAATGTTGGTAGCAAGACCTACCGCTATACCCGTTGCGCCGTTGACCAAAAGGTTGGGAAATCTGCCGGGAAGATAGCACGGCTCGGTAAGGCTGTCGTCAAAGTTAGGCTGCCAGTTTACCGTATTCTTTTCGAGGTCGCGCATAAGCTCGAGCGCAAGGGGCGCAAGACGAGCCTCTGTGTACCTCATTGCCGCCGGCTTGTCGCCGTCTATCGACCCGTAGTTGCCGTGACCGTCCACAAGCACCGAGCCCATATTGAACGGCTGTGCCATACGGGCAAGCGCTCCGTAAACGGACGTGTCGCCGTGCGGATGATATTTACCAAGGCAGTCACCTACGATACGCGCGCACTTTTTGTACGGCTTGTCAGGCATAATGCCAAGCTCCATCATAGCGTACAGCACTCTGCGCTGAACAGGCTTAAGTCCGTCCTCAACACGAGGCAAAGCGCGATCCATAATTACGTATTCGGAATACGGAATCATGGAATCGGTCATTACCTCTTCCATCGTTTTATATAATGTTTTTGCGCTTTCCATATTTCTAACCTACCTTAAAGTTATCCTCTCGATTGAAGTTTGCATTCTCGATAATAAACGCCTTGCGCTTTTCGATAGCGTCGCCCATAAGCACGGACACCAGCCTTTCTGCCTCTGCTGCGTCGTCGATAGATACCTGAATAAGCGTTCGGCGTGCAGGGTCCATAGTTGTTTCCCAAAGCTGCTCGGCATTCATTTCGCCAAGACCCTTGTATCGCTGAATTTCTGACTTGCCGCCAAGCTTTTCCTTTGCCGCCGCAAGCTCGTCGTCGTTATATGCGTACTCTACGTTGTCCTTACGGGAAACCTTGTATAGAGGCGGCATTCCGATGTAAACATGACCGCCTGTAATCAGCTCCTTCATATAACGGTAGAAGAACGTAAGCAATATCGCGCGAATGTGTCCGCCGTCTTGGTCGGCATCGGACAAAATAATTACCTTGTGAAAGTTAAGATCGTCCTCGTCATAATCCTCGCCTATTCCGCAACCGAGTGCAGAAATTATCGTGCGAATTTCCACGTTTTCAAGAACTTGGTCGATGCGCTTTTTCTCGGCGTTCAGCGGCTTGCCACGAAGAGGAAGAATTGCCTGATAGTGTCTGTTGCGAGCCTGCTTACACGTTCCGCCTGCCGAGTCGCCCTCGACTATATACAGCTCGTTATCTGCCGCCCTTTTGCCCGTGCAGTTGGACAGCTTGCCAACAAGGTTGAAGCTTTCGATGCTGTTTTTCTGCCTTGTTATTTCCTTTGCCTTTCGCGCTTCTTCCCTTACCTTTGCCGCAATTGCCGCCTTTTTGAGTATCGCATCCATCGTGGCCTTTGCGCCTGACGAGGCAAAGAACTTGTGCAGCTCGGTGACTACGAGGTGTTCGATTGCAATGCGTGCTTCGGGATTGCCAAGCTTGGTTTTGGTTTGCCCCTCGAACTGCACGTTTTGCATCTTTATGCTTAAAACTGCCGTGAGTCCCTCCAAAAAGTCGTCACCCTTGTAGTTTTCGTCCTTGTCCTTTAGGAATCCGCTTTTGCGAGCAACGTCGTTCATTACCCTCGTAAGACCGCTCTTAAAGCCCGTTTCGTGCGTGCCGCCCTCGCTTGTAGGAATATTGTTGACGTATGAGAAAATGTTGTCCGTATAGCCGTCGGTATACTGGAAGGCAAGCTCCATTTGGATATTGTTTTCGGTGCCCGAAATATATACGGGAGTCTTAAAGCAAGGCGTTTTGACTTCGTTTAGATCCTTTACAAAATCAATTACGCCACCCTCGTAGCAGTACGTTATGCTTTGCTCATCGTCAGCGTTGCGCCTATCGATAAGCGTGATTTTTGCACCCTTATTAAGAAAGGCAAGCTCCTTTATACGGCGTTTGATGGTGTCAAAATTGAATACCGTACTCTCAAAAATTCTGCCGTCGGGCTTAAAACGAATATACGTACCTTGCTTTTTTGTCTTTTTGCCCGTAGTAGTAAGGGGTCCCTTTGGCAAACCGCCCTTCACCTCGCCCTTAAGGGTTTTGCTCTCGAACTCCATCCTGTAGATTTGGTTGTTCTTGTAAATTTCTACGTTTAGCCATTCGCTTAAAGCGTTAGTAACGGACGCACCTACACCGTGCAAGCCGCCGCTTGTTGCATAGTTGTCGTTATCGAACTTACCGCCCGCATGAAGCTGAGTGAATACCACCTGCACTGCGCTTACACCAAGCTGAGGATGAATATCTACGGGAATACCTCTGCCGTTGTCCTCGACCGATGCCGAGCCGTCCTCGTGCAAAATAATCTCTATATAATTACCGTAGCCGTTGGTGATCTCGTCCATCGAGTTGTCTACGATTTCCCACAAAATATGGTGAAGTCCCTTGATACCCGTTGTGCCTATATACATACCGGGCCTAAGACGAACGGCGTCAAGCCCCTCCAAAATCTTTATATCTGATGCCTTATAGCTTTTTTGCATATTAACCCCCAAATCTAAATTCCCTCGTTTTGCCAAAACGTTTTGTAGTTTTGCGTTGCTCGAATTTCATCTAGCACACTATCGTTGGATATAAGAAACTGCAATACGTCGGCAGGAAGCTCGCCGCGGCTTGAAGCGGCAAGCGAATAAAACCTACTGATTTCCTCCTGCTTTAGCGCTTTTTTTTGACAAATATATTTTAGTATTTTTGTCTGAATTTCGGGCGTTGGCGGCCTGCAGGAATCCGTTTCGACATCGTTAAGATACGCCTTGGACACACCCAAATGAAGACGGAGCTCATCAAAGCCGATCCCCCTCTCTTTTCGTAAATCGTACAGATATCCGCCAAAGGTTTTTTTACTGCGTTCTCTTTTTGTCATATCCACCTACTCAGTCAGTAAACTGACTACCTTACTATTCTATCATAAAAATAAAGTCATTGTCAACCGTTTTCGTAATATTTATCGGCTTTGGAAATAAAATATATACGAGGTGAAATATGAAAAAAATCGTCCTAACAGGTGGCGGCACGGCAGGCCACGTAATGCCCAATATTGCCCTTTTGCCGTATCTAAGCGGTTGTGAGGTTCATTATATCGGCGGAAGCGGTATTGAAAAACAGCTTATCGCCGAGCAAAAAGGCGTAATTTATCACGAAATTCCCTGCGTAAAATACGTGCGCGGAAAAATTTTAGACAACCTACCCATTCCATTTAAGCTTGCAAAATCGGTGTCCGCGGCAAAAAAAATCATTAAGGATATTAAACCAAACGTAATTTTTAGCAAAGGCGGCTACGTAAGCCTGCCCGTTGCTTATGCCTCGGGAAAAATTCCGCTTATCACACACGAGAGCGATATGAGTCTGGGGCTGACCAATAGACTGATTAAGCATAGGTGCTGTAAGGTATGCACCTCGTTTGACGTTACCGCCGAGGGGCTGAAAAACGGCGTTTATACCGGTGCGATTATCAGACAGGAGCTGTATGGCGGCACCCGTCACTCGGCTTACCCTACTCTGCTGGTTATGGGCGGAAGCCTTGGAAGTGCGGCAATCAACGACTGCCTGCTTTCTTGCATTGATACACTTACACAACAGTACACGGTAGTGCATATCGTAGGCAAGGGCAAGGCAAGCGGAAAGAAAATTCCGCGCTATGTCGAGCTTGAATTTTGCTCGTTTATGGCAGACGTTTATGCCGATGCGGACGTAATAATATCGCGTGGAGGCGCAAATTCGCTGTTTGAAATAGCCGCACTCAACAAAAAGGCTCTTATTATTCCCTTGCCTAAGGGTGCGTCACGCGGCGACCAGGTGGAAAACGCTGAATATTTTAGACGAAAGGGGCTTGTTAGGGTTCTCAATCAAGACGAGCTTACACCCAATAGGCTTATAAATGAGCTTGAAAAAACGCAAAGCTTTGCTCCGTCCTCGCTTGAGGTTGACGGCACAAAAAGGGTTGCCGAGCTTTTGCTTCGCACATAAAAGTCAAAAACCGACCGTTTGTTTGAACGAAAGTCAAATTTTGGGCATTATACTACCCTTATAAATTCTATCCTTATAAGGAGATGCTTATATGCACGAAACAAAAAATCAACTGCGCGTTATTGCCGCCCTGCTGGTCGTCGTACTCTCGCTTGCCGTGGGGCTGGTGTTTTATCAGCCGACAGCGATATCGGCAAGCGCAGGTGACGGCAGTATTACGGACGAGGGTGGTGCTAACGAGGGCGAGCTACCCGCCGTACATCAACGCTTGCGCGAGGCAACCGTCAGCCTTGACCCGTCGTTTGCGTTCAGTCAAACCATAGGCGGAAGCGGTGACGAGCAGATTGTGGACGTATTCTATCACGGCGAAAGGCTGTACATATTTGGCAACACAACATCCAGCGACTACGACTTTGACCGTAGCGGCGCATTTGTTGCAATAACGGACGCTTACGGAAAAACACTTGACTTTGTATCCTACGAGGGCAAGCTTGTTGCCGTTACACTGTACAATGGTGGATACTTGCTTGCCATAGACCAAAGCTCTACCCCCATTGCTCTTGCCATAGATTATGACGGCAGAGAGAAAAAATCCTTTGCCTTGCCGACAGTCAGGGCGGAGGTTGCGCTTGACGTAAAATACGTGGATGGCGGATACTTGTTTGTAACCTCGCTGATACAAGGCATAACCGATTTTACAAAATTGAAGCTTACCCTGCTTACCCCTAATCTCGAATTTAAAAGCTCGGTTGTTACCGACGAGGTTTACAGCCTTGATTACGTAGATACGTTGGATATTATGGGCAGCTATAAGCTTGTCGCAAACGCCCTATCCAGCCTGCGCAATATGCTTTGCACCGGCACTTGGGGCGAGAAGCTTGCACACTTTCCGCACGAAAACTCGTATACGGTATCAAGCTTTTGGGTCACAAACGATATTTATTACCTTGCTGCCTCGGTAGGCAAAACGATGCTTATCACCGAAAGCGGCGACGTGATTACGCTTACGGGCTCAGCTTCGCATTACGCCATTTCGGGTGACGATAGGTATATTTACGTAAGCGCAGGAAGCGAATTTTTCTGCCTTGACGGAAGCAAAATATCCTTTTCCGCCTCGTACGGCGTAACCTCGTTTTGGAAGGATAACGACTACGTCCACTCGGTGTCTACATTAGGCAACAAAATGAGTATACGTTCTTTTCTTGCAGGCAGTAAGGTGTACGAAAGCACCTTTGCTTGCTCTATGACAAACGCCAAAGTATTTACCTGCGAGGGCGGAATGTTCGTACTTGGCAACACCGCAAACACCTTTGGCGGTGACGATATTACGTTTATAAAAATCAACTATTGATTGGCTTTTGGCACTGATTTATGCAGCAAAAAAGGCTAAGCTATTTGCTTAGCCTTTTTACCGCTTTATACGGTACTATTTTAGGTTTTATCGCAGTAAATGCAACGCATTACTCCGTGTATGTCTTTTTTGTAGATATGCTTAAGCTCCTGCTCGACAGACGTTATGCACTTAGGATTGGTGCATTTGTAGCCGTCCTCGCCTTGGGGACGAGCAATCGGCTTGCCGTCACTAAGCGAAAGCAGATACATAATAAGCGCCATACGGATATACTTGCCGTTGAGTGCTTGGCGGAAATAGCAAGCGCGAGGATCCTCGTCCACACGAACGCTGATTTCGTTGACTCTCGGAAGCGGATGTAAAATCGCCATATCCCTTTTTGCACACTCGATTTTTTCGGGAGTAAGAATATAGCTGTCCTTAAGACGCTCGTACTCAGAGATATCGGGGAAGCGCTCACGCTGAATGCGTGTTACGTAAAGAATATCAAACTCGTGCATATATTCGCTTAGGTCGGTAGTCTGCACGAACTCGGCATTGGGCGCATCGCTGATTACGTAGTCGGGCATTTGAAGCTCCTTAGGCGAAACGAGAATAAACTTATTGCCCTCGTATCTGGACATTGCCGCAACGAGCGAGTGAACTGTTCTGCCGTATTTGAGGTCGCCAACAAGTCCGATTGTAAGACCGCTTAGGGTGCCCTTCTCTCTATATATGGTAAGAAGGTCGGTAAGGGTTTGCGTGGGGTGATGGTGTCCACCGTCACCTGCGTTGATTACGGGTACCGAAGCATTTAGCGCGGCAACGTACGGTGCGCCCTCCAAGGGGTGCCGCATAGCTATAATGTCGGCATAGCAGCTGAGAATTTTTGCGGTGTCCGCTACACTTTCGCCCTTTGCCGCCGACGAGCTGCTTGCCTCGGAAAATCCGATTACGTTGCCGCCAAGCTCGCACATAGCCGCCTCGAAGCTAAGCCTCGTGCGGGTGGACGGCTCGAAAAAGAGCGTTGCAAGCGTTTTGCCCTCGCACGCTTTTGCGTACTTTTTGGGATTACCTGCAATATCCATACCCGTTTTGATAAGCGCGTCAAGCTCCTCTACCGAAAAATCGAGAATATCAATAAGACTTTTCATACTATTTTATCCAGCTTTCGTCCGAGGGGTTGTTGCGGAAGGCGATAAGTCTGTTTTTATCCTCTGCCTTGATGTAGCCCTCTTCTGCCGCCGTTTCTACGATGGTATCGAAATCGGTAAGCGAATAGTTAATTACGTTTGCCGCCTTGAATCTGTCAAGACCCTTTTGCATACCGTAGGTGAAGATGCTTACAATACCAAGCACCTCTGCGCCCTCCTCGCGAAGAGCCTCGACTACCTCGATTGCACTGCCGCCTGTGGAAATCAAATCCTCCACAACTACTACCTTTTGACCCTTTTCCAGCTTGCCCTCGATACGGTTTTGTCTGCCGTGGTCCTTAGCGCCGCTACGAACATAGCCCATCGGCATATTGAGAATATGACCTACGATTGCCGCGTGTGCAATACCTGCGGTGGATGTTCCCATAAGAACCTCTGCCTGGGGATAGTGCGTCTTTACAAGCTCGGCAAGACCGTTTTCGATATCGTCACGAACGGCGGGTGCTGTAAGCGTAAGACGGTTGTCGCAATAAACGGGGCTTTTGATTCCGCTTGCCCAAGTGAACGGCTCTTCGGGGCGCAAAAATACTGCCTTTATGGAAAGTAAATCCTTTGCAATTCTCTTTTTCATATTTATTTTCTCCTTTAGGGGTTTTTCTTGATTGTAAGGCTGAAATTTAGCCAACAAATTCGGCTACGCATTGCTCGTATGCCGCAACGGGATCCTCTGCCGCGGTAATCGGTCTGCCTACTACGATATAGTCCGAGCCAAGCTCCTTAGCAAGCGCAGGGGTAGTTACACGCTTTTGATCGCCCACGTCCCCACCTGCAAATCTAATGCCGGGGGTAACGGTAACGAAGCTCTTGCCGCAAACGGAATGAACCTTGCCTGCCTCGAGCGGCGAGCATACAACGCCGTCAAGTCCTGCGTGCATAGCATTTTGCGCGTAGTGCATAACTACCTTGTCAATCGGGCCATCAATAAGCAAGTCGTCGTGCATGGTTTGCTCGTCGGTAGATGTAAGCTGAGTTACCGCGATAAGAAGCGGTCTTGTTCCGTCCGCACGGGTAAGCCCCTCGATTGCCGCGCTCATCATGCGCTTGGTGCCTGCCGCGTGAACGTTGCACATGTCTACGCCAAGCTCCGAAAGCACCGCCATCGCCTTTTTGACGGTGTTGGGAATATCGTGAAGCTTAAGGTCAAGGAACACCTTGTGTCCACGCTCTTTAAGCTCCTTTACGATGCTCGGTCCTGCCGCATAATAAAGCTCCATACCGATTTTTACAAACGGCTTTTTGCCCTTGAACTTTGCCAAAAAGTCAAGTGTCTTTTGTGCGCTGTCGAAGTCGCACGCAATGATTACGTCCTTTCCCATATTAAACACACGCTCCTATAATTTCTTTTAGTGAATTGATTTTATATTTTTCCATAGTGGGCGCAAGGTCATTGATAATATCCCTGCACGCAAACGGATTGACAAGGTTTGCGGCTCCCACCTGAACGGCAGTTGCTCCTGCCATCATCATTTCGATAACATTCTCGGCACTTGCCACGCCGCCGATTCCCACAACGGGAATCTTGACACGCTGCGCCACCTCGTTGACCATACGAACTGCAACGGGGAACACCGCCTCGCCCGAAAAGCCGCCCTTGCGATTTGCTACAATGGGTCTTCTTGTCTTAATGTCGATACGCATACCCAGCAAGGTGTTGATAAGGCTGACGCCGTCCGCGCCGCTGTCCTCACACGCCACCGCAATACCTGCAATATCGGTTACATTTGGCGATAGCTTTATAATAACGGGCTTACGTACCGCCTTTTTTACAGCAGAGGTAATTTGCGCCGCCGCACTTGCTGATGTGCCGAACGCTATTCCGCCACCGTGAACGTTGGGACAGCTGATGTTGATTTCCAGCCAGCCTACGCAGTCGCACGCATCCAGCATAGCCGCAGTACGAACGTACTCCTCTACCGAAAAGCCGCCCACGTTTGCCATAACCTTTTTGCCAAAGCATCTTGTAAGCTTGGGCAATTCCTCGGCAATAACCTTTTCCACACCGGGGTTTTGCAAGCCTACCGAGTTTATCATACCGGCGGTGCATTCCGCTATACGCGGCGTGGGATTGCCAAATCTGGGCTGTAAAGTCGTGCCCTTAAAAGAAAAAGTACCAAGAATATTTATGTCGTAAAGCTCGGCAAACTCGTAGCCGTAACCAAACGTTCCGCTTGCCGGAATTATCGGATTGTCAAGCTCTATTCCGCAGAGGGTTACTTTTGTGTCTGCCATAAAATTTCCTCCTTAAAGAGCACGGGACCGTCCTTGCAAATGCGCTTGTAGCCGGTAACCGTCTTGCAGCTGCAACCCATGCACGCGCCAAAGCCGCAGCCCATACGCTCCTCGAAGCTGAGCTGTGCGCTTGTGGTGCAATTTTCGTACACGCTTTTTAGCATTCCCTCGGGGCCGCACGCATAAACGTGGGTATAATCCTCCATATATTGAGTAACTCTGCCCTTTTTGCCCGCCGAGCCGTCCGAAGTAACCACGGTTACGTCAGCGCCGATTGCCGCAAAATCATCTGCCAAAAATACGTCGCTTGCGCTATGAAAGCCGATAAGCACTTTTACTGTCTTACCTTGGCTTACAAGCTCCTTTGCAAGCTTATATAGTGGCGGAACGCCTACGCCCGCACCCATAAGAAGCGGCTTATCGCCCGAGCACGAGGTGTCGTATCCGTTGCCAAGCCCGGTCAAAACGTCAAGAGTGTCGCCCACCTTCATTTTTTTCATTGCGGCAGTTCCCTTTCCCACTACCTTGTAAATAATGGTAATTGATTGCTCGTCGTAATCCGCCACCGAAATGGGACGGCGAAGGAACAAGCCGTCTATCAAAATGTTGATAAACTGTCCAGGCCTAGCGCATTCGGACGTGTCGCCGACAAGCTTCATTTTGTAAATATTGTGCGTAAGCGGCACGTTCTCTGCTATTGTGTAAAGTCCTTGTTTCATACTACCTCACTTAAGCGTCGATGGGCGAAATGCAGAGGGTGGTTTCCTCCAAAACGTCAAGGAGCGTCTTTACCGTATCTAGCGAGGTGAAAATGGTTACGTTGTTTTCGATTGCGTAGCAACGAATCTTGTAGCCGTCACTTTCGCCCACCGAGTCGATGTCCCTCGTGTTGATTACGTACGCGATATAGCCCGCCCTGATTGCATCGTGAATTTCGTTGCTTTCGCCAAGCTTATGCAATACGTGTGTACGAATTCCGTTCTCCTTAAGGAATTTAGCCGTGCCCTCGGTTGCCTCGATGTTAAAGCCGAGATTGTAGAATCTGCGAATAAGCGGCAACGCCTCCTCCTTGTCCTTGTCGGCAATGGTAGCGAATACCGTTCCGTAATTTTGAAGCTTCATGCCCGAAGCCTGCAAGCCCTTGTACATTGCACGGTACAGCTTGTCGTCATAGCCGATTGCCTCGCCTGTGGACTTCATTTCGGGCGAAAGATATGCGTCTAAGCCTCTGATCTTATTGAACGAGAATACGGGAACCTTTACGTACCAGCGCTTCTTTTCGGTGGGATATATGTCGAAGATGCCCTGCTCTTTAAGCGACTTGCCAAGGATTACCTCGGTAGCGATATCTGCAAGGCTGTATCCCGTTGCCTTAGAAAGAAACGGCACCGTACGCGACGAACGCGGATTTACCTCGATGATATAAACCTTTTCGTTTTCGTCGACGATAAACTGAATATTGAATAGACCGATGATGCCAATTCCAAGGCCAAGCTTCTTTGCGTACTGCAGGATTGTTCCCTTTACCTTGTCCGAGATGGAGAATGCGGGATAAACGCTGATGGAGTCGCCCGAGTGAATACCCGTGCGCTCTACAAGCTCCATAATACCGGGCACGAATACGTCCCTGCCGTCGCAGATTGCGTCTACCTCTACCTCTTTTCCGCTTACGTACTTATCTACAAGAACGGGCTTGTCCTCGTCAATTTCTACTGCGGATTTAAGATATCTGCGAAGCTGTGCCTCGTTGGCTACGATCTGCATTGCTCTGCCGCCAAGCACGAAGCTGGGACGAACGAGCACGGGATAGCCGATACGCTTAGCCGTTTTTATACCGTCCTCGATATTGGTAACAGCCGCACCCTCGGGCCTCGGTATATTAAGCTCGTTAAGCACACGCTCGAAGCTGTCACGGTTTTCGGCCTTTTCGATTGCGGCGCAATCGGTACCGATAATCTTTACGCCACGGCGCATAAGCGGCTCGGCAAGATTGATTGCCGTCTGACCGCCGAGCGAAGCAACCACGCCCTCGGGCTGCTCGAACTCGATTATGTTCATTACGTCCTCGGTGGTAAGAGGCTCGAAGTACAGCTTGTCGCTGGTTGTATAGTCTGTGGAAACGGTCTCGGGGTTGTTGTTGATGATGATTGCCTCGTAGCCCGAATTTTTGATGGTCGTAACTGCGTGTACCGTCGAATAGTCGAACTCGATACCCTGTCCGATACGAATGGGACCTGCGCCCAGCACTACGATCTTCCTTTTGTCGGTTTTGCGCGACTCGTTTTTGCCACTGTACGACGAGTAAAGGTACGGAATATACGCACCCGTATGCATAGTATCTACCATACGGAAGATGGGATAGATCTTGTTTGCCTTGCGAAGCTGATAAACCGCTTCTTCATTAGTGCTCCAAAGCTTAGCAATAAATTTATCGCTAAAGCCCATAACCTTTGCTTTTTTGAGCGTTTCGATATCGCTAACGTTTGCCTTAACCACCGCCTCGAAGTCCACAATGTTCTTTATGGTCTGCAGGAACAGCGGTGTGATTGCAGTCGCCTTAAAGAGCTCGTCAACCGAAGCGCCAAGGCGCATAAGCTGTGCGATTGCAAATATATTGTCGTCCTTGAACTGTGCTATGTAGTCAAGAAGCTCGGACTTAGTCATATTGTCGAACTTACCAAGGTGCAAGTGGCAAACGCCGATTTCAAGCGAGCGCACGGATTTGAGCATACACTCCTCGAGATTTGCGCCAATGCCCATAACCTCGCCTGTCGCCTTCATCTGCGTGCCGAGAACATTGGACGCCATGGTGAATTTGTCGAACGGGAAGCGCGGGAATTTTGCTATTACGTAGTCGAGGCTGGGCTCGATTGCCGCCGTGCCACCGCCAACGGGAATTTCGTCAAGAGTCATACCGACTGCTACCTTTGCGGTAACTCGTGCAATCGGATAGCCGCTTGCCTTAGAAGCAAGTGCGGACGAACGCGAAACTCTGGGGTTTACCTCGATAAGGTAATATTCGCTGGTATGTGGGTGAAGCGCAAACTGAACGTTACAGCCACCCGAAATTTTAAGCTCCTTTATAAGCTTTATTGCGCTGTCGTTGAGCATCTTTCTGTCGTGCTCGCTAAGCGTCATAATGGGCGCAACTACTATGGAGTCACCTGTGTGAACGCCAACCGGGTCTACGTTTTCCATGC
>SVHR01000034.1 GCA_015055705.1 Clostridiales bacterium
TCCGCCATCACGCTCACCATAGCCGCCATAGCCGTGAAACATAATTTCGATAGGCGCGCCCTTTTGGCATTCGTAATAGCTTCCTCTAAGCTTTAAGCCGTCGTGCGATTTTATATAAAAATCCTCGTGCGGCATCGCCCTAAGTGCATCTACCCATTTTCTAAGGCGTGGCTTGTGCGGCTCGTAGACACGTCCCGGAGGATATTCGTACTCGCCCTCGCCGAGCATCTTGTGAGGCGACTTGTAAAACACAACCATGTACAGCACGAAGGTCATAATTAGCATAAGCAAAACAACCGAAGCCAAGACAATTAACGTTATTTGCCACCAAGACATTTCTTCACCTCAAAAATAATTTGAATGCATTATAACAAAAAACACCGAGCTTGTCAATAACCGTATTAACCAAGCTCGGTAAATTTCGATACTAAATTATCTGTGCTTTGCGTGGAAGCACACACCTACCGTATCCGGCCCGCAATGACTGCCCGCCGTAGGATTTACGACCACTATCTCGGTGCGAAGATCGTCACCGTATTTTTCCTTAAGCCTAAGCTCAACCTCTGCCGCAAGCTCGGGCGCATCGGCGTGTCCCACGATTACACGGTGATCCTTAATATTATCCTGAAGCTCATCCACGTACGCAAGAATTTTGTTGATTGCACCCTTACGTCCCTTAGCTTTTGCAACCGAGCCCATAATTCCGTCCTCACTTATGTTTATGATGGGACGAATACCTAAGATCCCGCCAAAAACTGCCGACAAGCCGCTTACTCTGCCGCTTCGAACAAAAAACTTAAGGTCGTCCGCAAAAAAATAAACGGCAAACTTATCAACCTCCGCATGAGCCCAAGCAAGAATTTCCTCTGCGCTTGCGCCACGTAAAGCCATTTCGCCGATTTCCTTGACGATATTATTACTGCAAATGGTTATCGCCTTGGTGTCAACGGTGTACAGCTTGCGATCGGGATATTTTTCGGAAAGCTCCTTCCATGCAAGCTTCATGGAATCAAACGTTCCACTCATTGCCGCCGAAAAATGAACATACAAGATGTCCTTGCCTTCCTTTAGCGTCGGCTCGAAGTACTCCATATACTTTACGGGCGAAAGTCCGTAGGTGGTAGGTAGCGTTCCGTTCCTAAGCGAATTGTAAAATACGCGCGAATCGAAGCTCTCAAAATCCTCGTAAGGATAAACTGTTTCGCCATCCTTGATTGCATACGGCATACTAATCAGCTTATAGCCGTAAAAGCTTGCCTCCTCGGGCAAAATGTCGGTATCTGTATCTGTAAACAACTGAAACATCCTTTGTTCCTCCTCAATATTTGTAAAAAACTATGCGCTAGTCTTTGCCAAAAATTCTTCTTCCGAAATAATATGTATATTGCCGTGACTTGCGTCTACGCAAAGGTAATCGCCTGTTTTTATCAGCCTGGTTGCGTTTTTTGCGTTAACAACCGTGGGCAAGCAATACTCTCTTGCAACCACAGCCCCGTGCGAAAGCGTGCTACCGACCTCGGTGATAAGCGCGCGGACAAGAGAATAGTACGGCGACCAGCCTATATCGGTAAACGGCGCAACCATAATTTCGTCCTTTTGAATTTTTTGTGCGTCGTACTGCGATTTTACCACTCTCGCCCTGCCGTAAACCTTACCTCGGCAAACGGGAATACCCTTTATGGAGTCGCCGGCCTCACCCTTAGGAAGCTCTAACGGCTGCGGCGTTCCCAAATTGATGTCGCTAAAGGTAAGCTCCTCGGATTCGTAAAACGCCACACGGCGCTTAATAGCCTTGCGCTTAAGCGTGGCGCTACCGCCAATAAGCTGACCGATTTCGTCGTGCGACAAAAAGTAAATGCTGTCCTCGTCTGCCAAATAGCCCTTGTCCACAAGCAGCCTTGCAAGATATGCGTATCTATCCTTGAATTTGTCGATCACCTTAATCATATTGGACTTAGTGAACTCTCGGTCACGCACAGCTCGCCTAGCTCTGGTGCCTATCCACCTAATCGCCTTGCGCTTAGACTTAGGTATTTCCAGCAAAAGCTCCTCGAGGTCAAACGGCTTTTTGTCGTCTTCCTTAATTTCGCCGCCGAGCATTACCGTACGGATATTTTTGATTAGCGATATACGGTCATTCTTCCACGGCTTACTGCGAAGCTCAGCTTCTTTTATAGAACGGTGTCCGTGCTTTGCCAAAAATTCCTTGTACAGTTCGTTAATTTCGGTGTTTTGTTGGTCCTCGACAAGAGCAAGCAGCTGCTGATCGGACAGCTTTACCGCATCTACGTCGTGCTTTATAATAGCCGCCCCGATTTTGCTAAGCGAGCACAAAATATCTGCGCTTTCGATGCCGTCGATATCAGATAAGAGCTTGGAAATAAACACCTGATAGTCCGTTTTACGTTCAAACACATTTGCAAGCACAACTGCTAGCGCGCTGTTCATCGAACCGGAAAAGCTGGAGCAAACGTAGTGACAGCACAGGGTATCGTTCATAACCTGAAGCTTTTTGGTTATTTCGTCATAAACCGATTTTACATCGCCCGTTGCCTCAAAAACAAGACCGTCGCCAAGCTCAACTATGCGCTTTTTTGCTTTTTTTGATGAGAAAAGATATTTTGCGAACTTTATTCCGTTGATTACTTTCGTAAGGAAAAAGGCGTTTTTACCCTCCGGCCTTGGATAGTCCTCGTAATACTCCCCCATTACGGAAAGATTCATCGCGTCACACGTAGCCAGCATTACACGCCTCGATATGCGATACAGCGACGACATATCTATAAACAAATGATACTTTACGGCAAGCGCCATATAATAATCGGGCGCAGACTCCTTTCTTTTGAATGCACCCACCATACGAAGCATATTGCGCATGCCGTAGTCGATTGCAAGCACGCTTGTGGATATAGAAAGCGGCGTAATCGATCCGGGCATCATTTCTCCTATATTACGCGTGGTTAAAAGATGATTATCAAGCGAATGTGTGGGATTAAACTCGTCAAGCGAAGCATCGTCTACCGCCGTAATAGGACGAAGCTGAAGCCAATACAGCTTACCGCTTTGGTCAATTACCCACTCAAGATCGGCAGGCGAGCCGTACTCGGCTGCAATTTTGTTGCCCTCGGTATAAATCTGCCTAAGCTGAGCCTCGCTTAGTCCTTCCTCGCCGTCATAGACAAAGCCGCTTTTGGGCAAAGAATATCTGTACGCACTGCTTGCGCCGCTAACCAGCTCTTCACCCTTGCCGCATACCGCCTCGATAAGCACGTTGTCACCGTTCATTGGGTCGGTGCTGAACATTACGCCGGCAAACGACGCATCAATCATACGCTCTACAACGAGGTTCATTTTTGCGCTGCTCTCACCCGAAAGATTTTGCGAATACGCCTTTGCTCTATCGCCCGAAAGAGAAGCAAGACAACGGTCTACCGCCTTGATAAGCCCGTCTCTTTTTACGTCAAGGCATGTTTCGTACTGACCTGCGCTGGAAAAATCTCCACCGTCCTCGCGGCTGGCGCTGGAGCGAACGGATACTCTCTCGGCGTTAAGTCTGTCGAATGCGCCGTAAATACCGGCAAGCTCATCATCGCCCACCTTGTCTATATCCGTAACGATAAAGCCGTCGGCAATAAGATTGCCGTGACGTGCAAGAAAATCAAGTCCTCTTGCCTTGCCGCCTACCTCGGGATACAGCTTTTGGTCCAGCTTTCCTATTTCAAAAATTTTCATACCTTTATCTTTCGAATTTCCTTTCCGTTAAATATGCGCCTAATGTTACGGTTGTAGCCAAGCTCAAAAATTCCTCTAAGCTTTTCGCCGTTTACCTTTATTGTTGCAATACCCTCGCTGAAATTATAAGCTCCGCCGTCAAATGAATATCTTTCCTCGTCCTCTTTTGTTACTACCACATTTAGGCGAGTTCCGTCGTCCATCTTAAGGTTTAGCGTAAGCGACTCGGGGAAGCCGCCCATAACAAGCTCGCGTCTGTAATTGCACTCCGTCATAAACTTCATTTTGCCGTCCACCGTAAGGTTGCCGACCTCAAGCAGGGTTAGCGAAGGATACGACACCATCGAGAAATTTATTTGACTGTGCTCACCTACGCCCATAATCCAAACATGGTTGTTCATATAATCCCACTCACGTGCCCCATAAGAATGGTCACGCACGCAGGGAAGGTCGATTTTGTATTCCGCACCTGCTATTTTAAGCAAACCAACCAGCCTGCCGGTTTGCTCGTAATGAACCTGATTGTTCTTTTGCACCTCTGCAAAGAACTCCTTGCTCCACTTTTCTGCCGCCATAGCTCTTGCGGTACAAACGGGCGGCATGTGCGAAAAAAAGTCAACAGCCGCTTGGTCGGAGCTGAAATGACCTGTAAAGCTAGCACTTGCGCTGTTTCTATGCTCGTCGGTCAGCTCACCGTCATAAAAAACATCCCAACCGCTTTCTGTCTTTTTTACCCTTAGCGGCGGATTGCTTTTGTATATATTGGTTTTTGCCACCAGCCTGTCGTCGCCGTTACTATAGTAAAACCAAACCTCGGCACGATCGGATCTGAGTCCAAGCCTGCAATACAAGCTTTCCTTCTCGCCGTGTGCCGAAAAGTAATAGCTGTTGTTGACACGTGGATCTTCGTCCTCAGCAAGCGTAAAGCTTTCTGCCGCCTCATAATCGAAAGGCTTGCTTTTCTGCTTTTTTGCGATTTGCTTTTTCATAAAAAGCGTCTTAAGTTTGTACATAAGCAATACTCTCCTGCTTTTCCTTAATATTAGGCGTCCATTATCGGCAAGGCAACGCTAAAGGTGCTTCCCTGCCCTTTTGTGGACAAAAACGATATAACGCCCCCAAGCTTTTCGACCACAACCTTAGTAAGGTACAAGCCGATTCCGCTACCCTCACTGTTGCGTGAGCGATTGCCAACAAAGAACAGTGTAAAAATCTTTTGCTTGTCCTCGTCAGTAATTCCCACTCCGTCATCCGTCACGGTAAAATGTATTTCGCCGTCCTCTTTTGTTAAGCTGATTTTGACGTTACCGTTTTGCTCGGTAAATTTGTATGCGTTGGCAATAAGGTTTTGCCAAACGAGGTACGTAAGAGCTGCATTCCCGCGAATATCAAAGCTCTCTACGTCAAGCTCGATGTTAAGCTTTTTTGCCGCAGGCTTGTCCTGTGTTGCAAGGACAAAAGACTTAATTTGCTCGGCGGGGCTAAAAACGTCATCCATTGGCAGGAGTCCGCTGCTATCAAGCTTACACAGCGTAATAATGTTTTTGGACATTTCGTTAAGCTTGTCCGCTTCGCCTATTATGACGCTTGCATAAGCATTACGCTCATCCGCCTCACAATCATCAAGCAAAGCCTCGGCGTGAGTGCGAACTACGCTTAGCGGAGTTTTCAGCTCGTGCGAAACGTAGCTGATAAAGTCCTTGCTAAGCATAGCATTGGCGGCAAGCTCCTTTGCCATCTTGTTAAAGTTTTCGCCAAGCAAAGAAAGCTCGTCGTTACCCTTGTCCGAAACGGTAACCGTATAGTCACCGTGGCTGACCTTTTTGACTGCCTCGTTAAGCGCCTCGATTCGCTTAAGTAACACGTTGTAGATAATCACTATGAATATAGTGGCAAGCACAATCATGCTAAATGTACCCACAAGCACAGTGGGGTTGATTTCGATTTTGCCATCCATATCGCCAAGCACGAACACGCCGATCATATTAAAAATAAAAAGTGTTCCAACAAGCAGGGCAATTACACTAACTAAAATCTTAACAACAAGGCTTCGCGTTTTTTTGACCTTTTTCATTTTAGCACCGCCTTATAGCCCAATCCTCGCGCCGTCACAATCTCGAAATCCTTGCCGCTGATTTTACTGCGAATCCAAGTAATATGTGTATCAATCGTTCGGTCATTGGTTTCGCTATCGTACCCCCAAATTTCACTTAAGATTTGCTCTCGTGAAAAGATAAATCCGGGCGATGAAAGCAACAGAAACAGTATGCTGAATTCCTTTTTGCCCATAGGAATTTCCACTCCGTCCTCGGTAAACGTCATCGTACCGTAGTCAAGAACCGAGCTGCCAACCGTAAGCTTGCCCTCGGACGCCTTTTTGTACCTACGTAATAGCGCCTTTATGCGAAGAATAAGCTCTCTAAATGCAAACGGCTTGGATAAATAATCGTCTGCCCCCGCCTCGAAGCCCTTAACCTTGTCCTCAAGCTCGCTTAGCGCCGTGAGCATAATAACCGGAATATCGGTACTAATCTCGCGCGCCTTTTTTGTAAGCTCTACGCCGTCCAGAATAGGCATCATTACGTCGGTCACAACGAGGTCAATTGGGTTTGAAAGCAAAATTTGATATGCCTCTTGACCATCAAAAGCAGAATACACCTCGTACCCTTCCTTTTTTAGCCTTGAAGATAGAATTTTATTGAGGTTTATTTCATCCTCGGCAAGTAAAATCTTGAACATATCGCTAAGCTCCTATAATAATATACATACAAATTGTTAAGCAAGTATTAAAATTTGCATTTTTCACTACGCCATTTTACCACGTTTGCCGCAAAAAAGCAAGTTTCTTTTTTACTAATTATACTCCTCAGCTTATGCCCATCAAGAGAAAAAGTTTATAAGTTTTTACGATGCCTATTGACAAAGAAACACTACTGTGATACAATTGTGATATAACAAAATTAAATAATGCGTATTTTGTTGCAAATAAGGAGGCGCTATGAAAAACAAACGGTTTATTCTTTTTACCCTTACACTACTGCTTTTGTGTTTTGCAAGCATATCTATTTTAGCCGCCTGCAACAAGCCTCACCTGCACGAATATACATCGGAGCAGACCGTAAAAGTAGATTGCACCACAAAGGGAATTACTACATACACCTGCTCTTGCGGCGACTCCTATACTGAGGAAATCCCTGCCCACCATAACACCAAAGAAAATGGCGGATTCTGCTCCGGCTGCGGACTTATGGAGGGCACCGAAGATCTTGAGTACGTGCTTAAGGCGAACGGCACGTACGAGGTAGCGGGTTACGGCTCGTCCACCCAAGCTGATGTCATTATTGGCCTTTACAACGGAATTGAAGTGACCTCTATCGGTGAATCAGCATTTTATGCTTGCAAAGATATAGAAACGGTCATTATCCTCGACTGCGTAACAACAATAGAAAATATGGCATTCGAGAGCTGCAGCAACCTTTTAGACTTATCCATAGGTAGCGGTGTGACCAGCATAGGTGATGAGGCATTTGCTTGCTGCGATAGTCTAACGAGCATAACAATTCCACATAGCACAACAAATATAGGCAAAGACGTCATTTGGGACTGTGAAAACCTTACAAGCATAACTGTAGATGCAAATAATACTGCATTTAAATCTATAGATGGAGTTCTGTACAGTAAAGACGGTAAGACTCTTATCAAATATCCTTCAGCAAAAACGGCAACAAGCTTTGCCGTACCCGATGGCGTTACAAGCATAATCAACAATGCGTTTTTTAGTTGTGACAATTTGATTAACTTAACCATTCCCGATAGTATAACAAGCATTGGTAGCGGAATTACTTCTTGCATCAATTTGAGCTTCACGATAAAAAACGACATTTACTATTTGGGCAATCCTGATAATTTATATTTGTGTCTATTTGAGCTGTGCGATTATGATTATTTTGGTGAAAACATTACAAGCTTTGTTATAGAGGACTCCTGTAAAGTAATATCAGACGACGCTCTAAGAGGCCACCCTAATCTTACAAGCATAGAAATCCCCGATAGCGTTATAGACCTGGGCGAAGACGCATTTGAGAATTGCTATAGCCTAACAAGCATAACGGTGGGCGAAAATAATCCCTCATATAAATCAATAGACGGCAATCTATACACTAAGGACGGCAAAACACTAATAAAATATGCAGTAGGCAATACAGCAACAAGCTTCACTATGCCCAATGGCATAACGAGAATAGAAAATAATGCGTTTGAATATTGCAGTAGTCTAACAAACCTCACTTTCGCGGACAGCGTTACAAGCATAGGTGAATATGCATTTTATAACTGCGACAGCTTGACTAACCTTGCAATCCCCGACAGCGTTACAAGTATTGGTGATTATGCATTCTACAACTGTGACAGCATTACAAGCCTTACCATTCCATCAGGCATAACAACCATAGGTGATTTTATTTTCTATGACTGCGATAGCTTGTCTAGCATTACTATTTCGGGCAGCGTTACAAGCATTGGTGATTATGCGTTCTATAGCTGTTACGATTTGACTAGCATTACTATCCCCGACGGAGTTACAAGCATTGGTAATTATGCCTTTTATAATTGCACAAATTTGACTAACCTTGAAATCCCCAACAGCGTTACAAGCATTGGTCAATATGCCTTCTATAACTGCAAAGGATTGACTACCCTTACAATCCCCGACGGAGTTACAAGCATTGGTAATTATGCGTTCTATAGCTGCGATAGCTTGACTAGCATTACAATCCCCGACGGAGTTACAAGCATTGGTAATTATGCGTTCTATTACTGCGATAGCTTGACTAGCATTACAATCCCCGACGGAGTTACAAGCATTGGTAATTATGCGTTCTATAGCTGCGATAACTTGACTAGCATTACTATTCCCAACAGCGTTATAAGCATTGGTAATTATGCGTTCTATGACTGCGATAGCTTTATTAGCATTACTATCCCCGACGGTGTTACAAGCATTGGTGATTATGCATTCTATAGCTGTTACGATTTGACTAGCATTACTATTCCAGGCAGCGTTACAAGCATTGGCAAGGGTGCGTTTTCGCGGTGCAATAAACTAACAAGTGCGACATTTGAAAGCACCAATGGCTGTTGGTTCGTATCCAAAGTATATTCGTCTCCCCGCGATACAGTCGTAGCCATTAACGACCTTAAAGACGCGGCAGTTGCAGCAAATCTGTTGCGGGACACATATTGCGATTATTATTGGCAGAAATTATAATCAAATATTTGCATCAAAAAAAGCAAGAACTCCGGGAAAAATCCTTATGTTCTTGCTCTTTTTTATGCTATGTAATGACCGTGCAAGCTTTTGCCTGCTTATGGCAAAAGTTAGTTGCCCTCTTGCTTAAGGAACTGCTCGGCGGTAAGCATACCCTTACCAAGCATAAAGAATTTGTCGTTGTATTTATCGATGGTGGATGCCGACACCAAAATCATATACTCCAACAAATCGTCGCTGAGTACGCTACCCGACTTATAGCTGGACACAAGTCTAAAGGTAATATCTCCGTCATTCATATCAAAATCGAAGCATCCGTTGATCATGCAGTTATTTGCCGCACAAACAGCAACTGCGGCATCCACTCTTTTATTCTCGGGGATAGCAAACGGAAGCTTAGAAAGCAATCTGACAAGCTCCCTCTCCGCATCAACGAAAAGAATAAATTCGATAGGCAAATCCTCCCCCTTTATTCCGCTTTTGATCAAAAGATCTTCGTCGTGTCTTTCGTACTTCCAATCTCTTTCGTCCAACATTTTAATGATCGACTTGTAAACTCTTTGTGCCTGCATTTGCTTAGTATCTGACATAAATAATGCCCTCCTAAAAATTAATTCTGTAATAAATTTGTTGTGGCTTGCTTTTTATCTGCGTCCGCCGCCACCGCCGCCGAAGCCGCCGCCTCCAAAGCCACCACCGAAGCCACCAAAGCCGCCACCGCCGCTAAAGCCACCGCCGCGGAAGCCGTCGTTTTTGATAGCGTTGGTTATCATTGCCGCAGCGTACATTCTCATAGTATGGCGAATCATTTGGTTGAATAAGATAAACGTAAAGACATCCGTGCCGTGATAGTACCTGGGTGGCTCAACCTTAAGCACCTCAAACTTATCCGCCCATATGTCGCTTACGCCAAGCACGTTTGCGTACGGCAAAACGTCGTAATAATACTCAGGATTATCGGCAAGCAAAGTCTCCAGCTTATCCTTTTCTGCTGTTTCAAGGAACTGCTTAAATCCGGTGATTTTATTCATAAGCCCCACATAGTATTCGGACTTTCTACCTATTAGGCCTGCAATTAGTCCTACCGTCGCACAGCCTGCGATAAGGAACGCTCTGCCGTAATACGGCAACACACCTCCGAACAAAAAGAACGAGGCAATAAGTGCAATCGCCATTATGGCAACAGTACTCAAAATAAGAGTGCGAGTGTTTTTGCTTTGCGAATGCTTGTGCTTTGCGTTTAGTACCCTTTTGCCAAGCAAGAAGCCCAGTGCTACCGCCAAAAATGATACTATTGCTGCACCAAGTGTCACGTCTGAAAGTAGCGATGCATTGATTTGAGTTGCAATGAACGACATAATGATTGTCATAAGAACAGCTGTTATGCCGGCAACTGCGAAAGCAACGCTGCTTGGCGCTTTTTCGTACAGCTTGCCCTCGTATTTGTCTTGAATTTCGGACTCCACCTTTTTTACGTCAACATACATTGTTTCGGAAATTTGCGAGGACGTCACCTCGTTTCCCGTCCTAAACAATGCACTAAAAATAATTTTTTGATGCTTGGGTGCGTCCGCACCAATCTTACCCGTTTTGATAAGCGTAAACTCGTTGTCGTCGCCGCCCTCCAGTCTAATCAGCCCCTTAGAGGCAAAATAGAAAATCATAGACGTCACGTCCTTGCTTTCGCAAACGCCGTCAATTAAGTACCCCATCTCCACCGGGTCAAGCACGGTATCGGTGGTATCGCTTTCATCGTGAGGCGGCTCGAATGTAATTATCGGGAACACATCCCTATCCTTGATTATCACCGTCTTAATTACCCCGCCAATGACGAGCATAACGATTATTCCAAGGACGCTAAGCAAGCCTGCAACGCTAAAGCTTACGTCAAATTTTCTTCCAAGCTCGACGTCCACCGTTATGCCGTTGTACGGTCTTAGCTGCGCGGAGTATAGGCTTATGGTCTTATTGCCATTCAACAGCTTGTAGTCGGTGGTTTTGCCCGTAACGCCATACTCGCCCATATATACAATCGTGTCCTTAATTTGGTATGGAAAGCTTACCGTCAAGGTAACGTCCTTTTGGTATGTATCCCAACCAAATGGAACAACATTCATGTAATAGTTGGTGTTGCTTAGCATACGCGAGGGCGGCACTACGGTATACGAAATTTTGTAAGTTATACTGTCGCCCCTACCGTACTTTTTGCCAAAGTCCTCCCCGGTATAAATAACAATAAACGAGCTCTCGCTTTCGAGATAGTAAATATCTCCCTCAACCGAAATGTCAGTGTACTGCTCGCCGCTATTGGTTGGCAGCCATCTTGCAATACCCGCGCTTGGCTGGAAGAAAGTAACGGTAAGTGTTTCTACCACTCTTGCGGACTGATTTTGAGATACCGTTATGTCATAATCCGCCTTGGTAATTTCGTATCCGCTGTCAATATACGTGGTGTCGTATAGCGAGTCGCTTGATAATACCGACTTTTGTACCCACGAAAAAACAACGGTAAGACAAACGAATACCATCACGATAACCGCTATTGTAATGGCTGTTTTTTTCTTCATTAAAATTTAACCTTAACGTTTTCTCTTTCGCCTTCTGCTGTTTCGAAATATGTCTTTTTGGTAAGCTTCATCGAATTCGCGATGATGTTAGACGGGAAAACCAAAAGCTTGTCGTTGAACTTCTTAACCGTAGCATTGTAGTACTTGCGACTGGATGCAATCTCGTCCTCTAATCTTTTAAGCTGATCCTGAAGCATATTAAACTGCTGATTTGCTTTAAGCTCGGGATATGCCTCCTGCAAAGCGAACAACGACTTAAGCGTGCCGCTAAGTGCGTTTTCGGCTGCCATCTTTGCTTCGGGAGTGGTTGCGCCCATAGCGTTGCCGCGTGCCGCAATCACACCCTGAAGGGTGTCTTTTTCGTGCGAAGCGTAGCCCTTTACCGTTTCTACAAGATTGGGAATAAGATCCCAACGCTTTTTAAGGTGTACATCCATGGTAGAAAAGGCTTCCTCTACCGTGTTTTGTAATCTAACAAAGCTGTTGCGGGTAGAGATTATCCAACCGACGATTGCAATAATCAAAACAACAACAACGATTGCTACCACAAGCCATACCCAAGGTTGAATTGCTGAAATCAACATTTTACACTGCTCCTTTATATACTATATATTTTAGACTATACTATCACTAAAAATGCAATTTGTCAATAAAATACGGATATTTTTGGGGAACAAGCCTTCTTGTAACGGCTGAGGCTAATAAACATAACGCCAATCAAACGTTTACTGTGACATCGCCAAAAAAAATTTCGTCAAAATTTCAGTTGAATTTGTTTATAATTTCAATAAAATATAGTAAAAAATATTAAAATGGTGTATAATACCACAGTAAACTACAAGGAGCAACCTCTTATGAACAAAATAAAAAGCATAATTCTAGCTGTTATGATGGCGGCTTTGCTTGTTTTTGCCGTAGGCTGTGAGGCTTCGGCATACGACATAGCTGTGCAAAACGGCTTTGAGGGTACCGAGGCGGAATGGCTTCTTTCCCTTAAGGGTAAGGACGGCGTAGACGGCAAGAACGGCAAGGACGGCAAAGACGGTACGAGCATTACCATCAACGACGTCTATGACGAGGCTGTAAAAAACGGCTTTAAGGGAAGCTTAAGCGACTTTTTGTTTGAGTACCTTAGCTTTGAGGAGGCCGTAGACAACGCCGGGGGCATCAATAAGGGTCTTAGAAGCGCTGTTTTGATTAATTGCGCTTTTACCAACGCAAAGCCCGGCTTTATGGAGCCCGACAGCTTTTCGCAGTCGGGAGCAGGCGTTATATATACGCTTAACTCAACCGCCGGCTCGGCATACATAATTACTAATTTCCACGTTGTATACAGCATGAAAAGCAGCACAGAAAACGGTGTAAGCGATACCATTACCGTTACCCCGTACGGCGGAAGCGCGATTTCGGCTTATTACGTAGGCGGAAGCTCGCAGTACGATATTGCCGTGCTTAAGGCTACGGACGAATATTTTAGCAGTGAAATTCCTCTTGCGGTAACTGTTGCTTCGGGCGAAGCTGCAGTCGGTCAAGCCGCGATTGCTATCGGCAACCCTGCAGGCTACGGAATATCGGCAACCGAGGGAATTGTTAGCGTTGACAGCGAAACCATCCCCATGACGGATATCGAAACCGAATCGTCATACGTGAATATGAGAGTAATGCGAATCGACACGCCCGTAAACTCGGGCAACAGCGGCGGCGGCCTTTTTGACACAAGCGGCAATCTTATAGGCATCGTAAACGCAAAGGCAAGCGACACCTCTATCGAAAATATGGCGTACGCAATACCCACCTCTATCGCTATTCGTGTTGCCGACAACATCATAGAAGACGGTGTTTTTCAAAAGGGTGTGCTTGGCATCACCGTATACTCTACCGACTCATCTGCTTACATCGACGAACACGGCAATATGAAAATCCGTGAAAAGGTAACCGTTAATTCCGCAGAGGGCGCAAGTGCAGGCAAGCTTGAGCAAAACGACGTTCTGGTATCCATAACGGTGGACGGCGTAACCTATTCGTATACGGTAGAGGACGAGGGCGTGCTTTCCGTGGACGAAAACGGACGGTTTACGGGCTTAAAAGCGGGACAAACGACCGTACAAGTGCAAGCAAGTTGGAA
>SVHR01000035.1 GCA_015055705.1 Clostridiales bacterium
TTCGTCTACCCCCGGTCGAACAAGGCTCATCAACGTCTTTTCTATCAACGGTGGCGAATTTGACTTAGTAGACTTGCCTGGGTACGGTTATGCCTTGGCGAGCAAGGCAGATAAGGAAACGTGGGACGAAATCATGGGTCACTATTTCGAAAATTCTAAGTCGCTTACCCAGGTTTTTGTGCTTACCGATATTCGCAATACCTCAAAAAAGGATATAGAAATGCTTAACTATTTGTATTACTATCAAATTCCTTTTACGGTTATCGCAACAAAGTGCGACAAGGTCACTAAGTCGGCATTGTTTTGCGAAGTAAGCAAGGTAGCTAACTTTTTGGGGCTGGGTAGGGACAACGTGATTCCTTTTTCGGCAGTGACCAAGCAGGGACTGGACAAGGTTCTTGCTCGTCTTGACCAAATTTTACATAGCGATATTGAGTAAGTCGCATCAAAACGTAACAATCAAAATCCTCCTACCATATACTGACAACATAGGAGGATTTTTTATATGGCACAAAAAGCTGGAACGATTCGTGGCAACGCCTTGTGCGGCTTGAACGAACGCATGTGTATAAATGTTCGTAAAATTTTTGACGGCTGTATTACAAGATATTCGGATAGAGAATTTACCCTTACCTTTGATGATGATGAGCTTGCGGGCGATCCGCCTTTTACCTACGTGGAAACACGCAGTAGCGGTCCGTCTACCGTAACTAATCTTGTAATTACGCCTTTATCGGGAAACCGCAATCGCATTCAGATGGACGTGGTTACACCCGTTACCGTAACCTATACGGATGCAAACGGCGACACCTTTACTGCGACCTCTACCGTTACGATTCCGAGGGACATTATTCTCAACCTGCCCGAGGATTCGCTCAGCGCGTACGTTATTGAGGTAACTACCAACCTTGCAAGCACGATTGGCTCGTTTGTGGACGATACCGCGGTGATTACCGCTTGCGTTGTGCAGATTATTAGAGTGCTTATAAACGTTGATATTCTTGTACCGACGTACGGCTATTGTGAGTATCCCACTTGCGAGGAATACGCCGACGAGGTTTGTCGAGAACTCTTTAATTTGCCTATTTTTCCGACTACGACTTAAATTTTGATTGATTTTGGGCGCCGGAGTATGGTATAATACTTTGGCAGGACGGAAGAAGATTGTCCTGCAAGTACTTTTGCGGAACAAGCTTTATGAAAATTTACTCTCTCAGCGACTTTCATCTTTCTATAAACCGTCCCAAGCCGATGAACATTTTTGGCAAGGTTTGGGATAATTATCTTGATGAAATCAAGGCTGAGTGCGATAAGCTGACTGACGATGACGTTTTGCTTATTGCAGGAGATATTAGCTGGGCGATGACTCTCGACGAGGCAAAACCGGACTTAGAATTTATTGGCTTGCTTAAGGGTAAAAAAATCATAATACGCGGCAATCACGATTATTGGTGGAAGTCCATTTCTGCGGTGCGTAGCATTTTGCCTAAAGGCGTTTTTGCCTTGCAGCATGACTGCATAAAAATCGAAAACGTGATTTTTACGGGTAGCAGAGGATGGACGACGCCCGAAAAAGGTGCTGTTTTGCCCGATGCTGACAAAAAGATTTATGACAGAGAGCTGTTGCGCTTTGGCATAGGTCTAAGCGAAGCCGCTAAAATTCGAGGTGAGGGCGATGCGTTGGTGGTGCTATGCCACTATCCGCCGTTTAACAGTAGCTTCGAGAGTACGCCGTTTACCGATTTATTCAGTCAGCACAGGGCAAACGCCGTTGTTTACGGTCACTTGCATGGACACAATGTAAAAACCTGTAAAAAAATTACGATAAGCGAGGTTGATTACTATTTGACCTCTTGCGATCTTCTATCCAACCGTCCTGCAATTATAAATCTTTAGGTCAGTACGCCGTGCCATTTGTGGCACGGTTTTTGCTTATTTGTTTGCGTAAAGATATATTTCAATATAAACTAAAAATTACTTACAAAAAATATTAAATAGTTAATAAAATACTTGACAGTTTATCTATAAATAATTATAATATAAGTGTAAAGTGATTTTGCTTTACAGTCGGTTTATGGAAAAGGATTTTTTAATCGGTAAATTGAATGACGTGTACGGTGCTTTGCTTACAGCTAAGCAGAACGACCTTATTAGGCAGTTCTACGACGACGACCTATCTCTTGGCGAAATTGCGGAGAACGAGGGCATTACCCGTCAGGCGGCACACGATGCGATAGCTAAAGGTGTTGCGGCGCTTAAAAAGTACGAGGCAGCACTTGGGCTTAGTCAGATTTTGGACAGGCTTGTTGCCATCAATCAGTCGATGACCAAGGACGAAATTCTTGGGATGGTAGCCGACATATTAGACATACGGGAGTAATAATGGGAGCATTCAGCGGACTTAGCGAAAGATTAAACCATATTTTCAGCAAGATGCGTAGTCGCGGCAAGTTGACCGAGCTGGAAATCAAGCAAGCCATGAGAGAAATTCGTGTTGCTTTGCTTGAGGCTGATGTAAATTTTACCGTAGTTAAGGATTTTATTGCAAAGGTTACCGAAAAGGCTGTAGGTGAGCAAATCATAAACAGTCTTACGCCGGGTCAGCAGGTAGTCAAAATCGTAAACGACGAGTTGACTGCTCTTATGGGTAGCACAAACTCCAAGTTAGAGGTTGCGTCCAAGCCGCCTTCGGTTTATATGATGTGTGGCTTGCAGGGTGCGGGCAAAACGACTATGTGCGGCAAGCTTGCTTCTATGCTCAAAAAGCAAGGCAAAAAGCCCATGCTTGTGGCTTGCGATATTTATAGACCCGCCGCAATAACTCAGCTTAAGGTTGTAGGCTCGTCCGTTGACGTTGAGGTGTTCGAGCAAGGCACAACCAAGCCGCATAAAACGGCTGTTGCAGCAATTAAAGAAGCCGAACGCAAGGGTTACGATACCGTTATTATCGACACGGCAGGCCGACTTCATATAGACAAAGAGCTTATGGAAGAGCTTATCGACGTCAAAAAGGCAGTTAAGCCGGACGAAATTTTGCTTGTTGTAGACTCTATGACAGGTCAAGATGCGGTAACGGTAGCAACAACCTTCAACGAAAAGCTGGATATTACGGGTGTTATCCTTACAAAGCTTGACGGTGATACAAGAGGCGGTGCAGCGCTTTCTATAAAAGCAGTTACCGGCAAGCCCATAAAGTTCTGCGGTATTGGCGAAAAAATGGGCGATCTCGAGCCCTTCTTCCCGGACAGAATGGCTTCGCGTATTCTCGGTATGGGCGACGTGCTTACCCTTATCGACAAGGCGCAAACCGCTATGGACGAACAGGAAATGAAGAAGATGGAAGAGAAGATGCGCACAAACCGCTTTACTCTTGATGATTTCCTCGTTCAGATGGATGCTGTCAACAAGATGGGCAACCTTTCGGACTTGATTTCGATGATTCCCGGAATGAACAAGCTTAAGGTCAAGGACGTTGACGAAAGTAGAATGAAAAGGTTCAAAGCCATTATTCAGTCTATGACAATGTACGAGCGTGAGCATCCCGATATTATCAAGGCTTCTCGCCGTAAGCGTATTGCTTCGGGTAGCGGAACAAGCATCACCGAAGTAAATCAGTTGCTTAATCAATTTGAGCAGTCCAAGGATATGCTTAAAAAGATAGGTAAAAAAGGCAAAAAGTTCCCGTTCTAATGCGGTAACGACATAAATTAGGTTATAAAAAATTTATATACAATAGGTTATGCAAAAGCAAAGCCTAAATAAAGGAGAAAAATTATGGCAGTTAAAATCAGATTGACCCGTATGGGCGACAAGAAATCCCCCTTTTACCGCGTTATCGTAGCAGATTCGCGCTCCCCCAGAGATGGTAAGTTCATCGACATCGTTGGTACTTACAATCCGCTTACCGAACCTGCTCAGGTTAAGCTTGACGGCGATAAGATTAAGCAGTGGATCGCAAACGGCGCTCAGCCCACCGACACCGTTAAGTCGTTGCTCGTGAAAGAGGGCATTATTCCCGAGGGAAAGAAGGCTCCTGCTAAGACCGGTTCGCTTAAAAAGAAAAAGGACTAAGATATGACGGAATTGGTTGAATTTTTGGTTAAAGAAATCGTTGACGAAAAAGATAAGGTTTGCGTTACGCTTGCTGAGGAAAACGTAATCAACATTTCTGTTTCCAAGGAAGACATGGGCAAGGTTATAGGCAAGCAGGGACGCATCGTAAAGGCTATTCGTTCTATCGTAAAAGCCGCTTCCGTAAAGGAAAACAAAAGATATACGGTGGAAGTTCTTGAAGCTGAATAAAACTCACAACTAAAGGGATTGTATTTTGCAGTCCCCTTATTTGTATAGGCGGGAATTTATGTACATTACTATAGGTCAAATTATCAAGGCGCAGGGCATTAAGGGTGAGCTGAAAATTAAGCCGCTTACCGACGATGCGTTAAGATATAAAAAACTAAAAAGAGTAAATATCGAGGGCAAAGACTACGAAATAAAATCGCTTCGCATAAGCGATAATTTTGTTTTCCTTGCGCTTAGCGGCATTGTCGACCGTAACACCGCCGAAATGTTTGTTGGTAAGGAAATATGTATCGACCGCATTCACGCTGTAAATTTGCCCGAGGACACCTATTTTATTTCGGATATAATCGGCTGTGAAGTGTTTTTGTCGGACGGCGCACTGGTAGGCAAGGTAGACTACGTTCACCAAAACGGTGCCGCTGACGTATTTGAGGTTAAGGGCGAACGCAACGTAATGTTTCCTTTCCTTAATCGCTTGATGGTTTCGGTGGATATTCCCCACAAGAAGGTGGTGGTAGACAAGGACGAATTTGCTAAGGTGGCTGTTTATGAAGATTAGTATTTTGACTTTGTTCCCCGAAATGTTTGAGCCGCTTAGGTGCAGTATTATAAAACGAGCAACAGACAAAAACATTTTCGAGCTTAATATCGTCGATATACGACCGTTTTCGTTAGATAAGCATGGCAAATGCGATGACGAGCCTTTTGGTGGTGGAGCGGGTATGGTTATGACTCCGCAACCAATTTACGATGCGATAAACAGTCTTGACCCCGAGCATAAAGCGCTCCGCATTTACACATCGCCAAAGGGCGCAACGCTTAGTGTTCCTACAGCCAAAAGACTTGCAACAAGTCAGCGTGACCTTATTATTCTTTGCGGACATTATGAGGGTGTGGACCAAAGAGTTCTCGATCTATGTATTGACGAAGAAATTTCGATAGGTGACTATGTGCTTACAGGTGGCGAGCTGCCTGCGATGGTAATAGTGGACTGTGTATCGAGGTTTATTCCGGGTACCATAAAAGAGGAGTCCGCATCGGGTGATTCTTTTAGCGAGGGACTTCTTGAATATCCGCAATATACACGCCCACGAGTTTTCATGGACATGGAAGTACCCGAGGTATTGCTTAGCGGTCACCACGAAAATATTCAAAAGTGGCGACAAATGCAGTCGCTTGCTATTACAAAAAAATTACGACCCGATTTGTTGGAGGATAAACAATGAATTTGCATTGGTTCCCTGGACATATGACTAAGTCGCTTCGCATGATGCAAGAAAACGTAAAGTTAGTTGATTTGATTTTTTACGTTGTAGATGCGCGTGCGCCGCAAAGCTGTATCAATCCGGCATTTAATTCCATTATTGCAAACAAAAAAATAGTTTATATTGTCAACAAGGCGGATATGGTAACCGAAGCAGACGCCACATATTGGCTTAATAAGCTCAAGGAGCAGGGTAACGATGCAATCGCTCTAAACAGCACGAGCCCCAAAAGCTCGACTGCACTATTGACTTTGGCAAAAAAATTGTGTAGCGATAAAATAGAACGCTTTAAGCAACGAGGTATTAACACCTCGATACGCGCAATGGTAATCGGTGTACCCAATTCCGGCAAAAGCACGCTTATAAATAACTTGTGCGGCAAGGCCAGTGCAATAACAGGCAACCGCGCCGGCGTAACCAGAGGCAAGCAATGGGTGAGAATAAGCGATTATTTTGAAGTTCTCGATACGCCCGGTACGCTATACCCAAAGCTTAACGATCAAGCGGCGGCGGCTCGTCTTGCGTTTCTTGGAAGCATAAAGGACGAGGTTGTTGATAAAAACGAGCTTGCATATTTGCTTATAAAAGAGCTTATCAGCATCGACCCAAAAATCATAATAGATAAGTATAAAATTGAAATTTCGGACGATTTGGAGCAAATTATGTCTGACATAGCAAAGCGAAAGGGCTGTTTGATGCGTGGAAATCAACCAGATATAGATAGAGTCTGCATTGCTATAATAGACGACTTCCGAAAAGGTCGTCTTGGCAAAATTTGTCTTGATAGGTAAAAATATGACGAAAGACTTGTTTGAATTTGACCTTAGCTACGGAGCTGACGTTGCAGGCTGTGACGAGGCAGGCCGCGGACCGATAGCCGGTCCCGTAGTTGTTGCTGCGTGTAAAATGCCCACCGAGTTTATTGTTGAGGGTATCAACGACAGCAAAAAGCTTACGCCCAAAAAGCGAGAGCTTCTTTATAATCGAATTATATCTTGCGCTGAATATTCTATCGTGGCAATCGATGAAAAGACGATTGACGAAATAAATATTTTGGAAGCCACGAAGCTGGCAATGCGTAAAGCAATTTCGGCAATAAAAAGCGCTCAAACCGTTTTGATTGATGCGGTAAAGCTCGATTTGGATGTGCACACCGAAGCTATAATAAAAGGCGATGCCAAAAGCTATAACATAGCGGCGGCTTCTATTCTTGCCAAAGAATATAGGGATAGACTTATGCTTGAAATGGACAAGATTTACCCCGAGTACGGTTTTGCTGCACATAAGGGGTATGGCACCAAGGTGCACGTCGAAGCACTCAAAAAATACGGACCGTGCCCAATTCACCGACGTACCTTTATCAAAAACTTTGTAGGTGAAGGCGTATGATTTTTGGAAACAAGCAAAAGGGTAAGCTTGGAGAGGACTTGGCGGCTAAATATCTCAAAAAAAAGGGATACGAAATTATTGCCCGAAATTACAAAAACAGTTACGGCGAAATTGACATTATTGCAGCACACGGTGGGTATTTGGTTTTTGTTGAGGTAAAGGCACGTTCTTCTGAAGATTTTGGTCGTCCTGCAGAGGCGGTAAATACGCACAAGCAACGCAAAATCAGTCAGGTCGCAAGTGGGTATATTCACGTAAAAAGACTGTATGATGCTAATGTAAGATTTGATATTGTTGAAATTTGCGATGGACAAATAAATCATATTGAGAACGCGTTCGATAGCTATATAAGGTACTAAAAGTTGTTGTAACATACATGCAATTGTATTCATATATAAGGTATCGGAGAAATCAATCTTGCTGACCTTAAATATAAATATAGACAACCTTATTCACAATGCAAGGCTTTTGCGTTCTAAAACGACAGCTAAGCTTTGCGCCGTTGTCAAGGCAAACGCTTATGGACACGGAATCCAAATTGCCGATTACCTTAACGACTACGTTGATTGCTACGCCGTGTCAAGCGGGGATGAGGCAATTAGTCTTAGGCAATATACGTCCAAGCCTATTTTGGTGCTTTGCCCAAGCGAGGATGTGGGCGATGATAACGTGATATATTCTGCAATGAATGAACTGGATCTTATTCATAAGCAAATATGTATAAAAATCAATTCGGGTATGAATAGGCTGGGAATTTTACCCGAAGAATATGCCGCTTTTGAGCAAAAATGCAAAAAAAGTGGCGCGCACATAGACAGTATTTATACGCATTTTTCAGATGTTGATAACGCCCATATTCAGTTTAAGAGATTTGCAGAAATAAAAACACCTTACAGGCGTCACGCTTGCGCAAGTAATTTCTTACATCTTGACGCGAGGTTTCATTTGGATATGGTTAGGTGTGGCTTAGCATTGTACGGATATGGCTACCCAGAGCTTAAGCCTGTTATGTCTGCTTCAACGCAAGTTTATAGCGTTATCGAAGTTAAGAAAGGCGAAAAAATCGGATATTCGCTTCAAGCTGATACTGATATGAAGGTAGCCGTTCTTGGTGCAGGATACGCAGATTCCGTTCGACGCAGCAAGCAGAAGTTTTATATAAACGGTAAAGTTTGCAACACGGTAGGTAATATTTGTATGGATATGTGTCTAGTCAATGTCACCGATTTAGATGTAAAAAGGGGCGACAAAGCAGAATTTTTAAGCAAAAATATCTGCGGAGAAGCAGTTGCAAATGAAAATAATACTATTGTTTACGAGATTTTGACCTCGTTTGGCAGTAGGTGTAGGAGAATATATGAATAAACAGCAATTAAGAAAAAAACATTCTTTGATAAGAAAGGCTATCGAAAACCGTGACGAAAAGGATAAATTGATAGCCGAAAGACTGCAAGATATAGTTAGAGGTCATGAGTCTGTTTTTTGCTATGTTTCGTTTGGTAGTGAGGTTGGCACTCATGACTTTATTAGAGCTAATGCAGAAAAGATATATATTCCGTACACTAATGACGGCGTTATGAAGTGCCTCAAATATGTTGGCGGTGATTTGACTGCGGACAAGCAGGGCAATGTGGCTTTATCGTGCTATGGCGAGCAAGGTACGCCCACGATTACCGTAGTCCCCATGCTCGCATTCGACAGCGCATGCTATAGGCTTGGATACGGCGGCGGATATTACGACAGATATTTAAGCTCGGCGTTTACGGTAAAGGTCGGTGTGGCTTACGATGAGCAATTTACAAACGAAGCGTTTTGTGAGCTGTTCGACGTTCCGCTTGATATGATTATTACGCCGACAAAAATTCATAAAAGGTAAGTCGCAATGAGAGTTATTTCGGGAAAATATAGAGGCAAGAAGCTATTCTCGCCTGAAGGTAACGATGTTCGTCCTACGACCGACCGCATAAAGGAAACGGTATTTAATATTCTTTCGGCAAAGAGTGATTTTTTTGGCGCGGCAGTGTTGGACTTGTTTTCGGGTAGCGGCTCGCTTGGTATCGAAGCCGTAAGCCGTGGCGCAGCTACTGCGGTTTTTGTGGACAAAAGCCGCGATAGCATTGAGCTGACAAAAAAGAATTTGGCGCACGTGGGTATTTCTGCCGAGGTTTATAATACCGATTTTAAGGTTGCGCTGAAAAAATTAAATGGTAGACATTTTGATTTTATTTTTGTAGACCCGCCATATTTCGGTAAAAACGAGCAGGATATTTTTGATTTGATACAAAAATATGATTTGTTGACACAAAACGGCATAATTTTTTTGGAGCATTCCACGAAAATCAGCTTGCCAGTTCTTGATGAAAGGTATATAATAGACGATAGAGTTTGCGGAAACACCTCAATCGCATTTTTGCAAAGGAGTTACTAATGAAAACGGCTGTTTTTGCGGGTTCGTTCGACCCGTTTACGTTAGGACATAAGGATATTGTAAGGCGTGCTTCAAAGCTTTTTAATGAGGTGATTGTTGCCGTTGCCCTCGAAACAGGTAAAAATATGCGCAGTGCTGACAGCCGAATAAAAATTATTGAGCTTTCAACGCAAGAATTTCCAAACGTAAAGATTGTTCCGTTTGATGGACTACTTACCGATTTTATGAAAAAAATAGGATGCGCTACGTTAGTACGAGGGGTTCGTAATGCCGTAGATTATGATTATGAGCACAGTCTTTGGGACGTTTATAGATCGCTGTATCCCGAAATCGAGATTGTTCTTTTACCCTCTAAGGCGGATCTTAATCACATAAGCAGTACTGTGGTACGCCAGCTTTGTAAATTATATGCGCCCATAAACGGATACGTAGATACTAAAGCGGAAGAATCTGTGAGGATAATATATCAGGAGTAAAAATGGATTTCACGCTTTTGGAGCTTTTGGAAGATGAGCTTGTTGATGCAAAAGGTTATCTAAAACGCAAGATTGACGTTGGCAGATGTGTGCAGCTTTTGAACGCTCTTAAAGAATCGCTACCGCAATACGTGGTAGAAGCACAAAAGATTGTTGAATGCAAGCAAAGCATTTTACAAAACGCAGACGCTGTTGCGCAAAAGACCATTCTGGCGGCAGAACAAAAAGCGACAAAGATTTTATCTGAAAGTGAGTTAACAAAGCGTGCCGAGCTTGAAGCAAAAAAGATAATTAACAAAGCCGCCATTCAGCGTGACGTGCTTATTGATAAAACCAAAACGCATTTACAAAACGTTTTTGACCAAACGGAACAAATGCTCCAAGGTCTTATTGCAATGATTCGCAAAAACAAACAAGAATTGAAATCGGTAGATTTTAACAAATAGGACGATATATGTACAAAAGAGTAAATAAGTTAATATCACAGAACAAAGCAAAAAGTCTTTATCCTGCCGATTTTGCTTCACTAAAAAAAGAGTTTGATAGCGAAATTAAAAATATTATAGGCGGAAATGGAAAATTTTTGCTTATAGTTGGCCCTTGCTCGGCAGATAATCCTTCGGCTGTACTTGCTTATTGCGAAAAATTAAAGGTTATTGCCGAAAAAGTAAAGGATAAGATTTTTATCGTTCCCCGTATTTATACCACTAAGCCACGGTCTGAATCCGGCAAGTATAGAGGAATGCTTCATTCTCACGATGCTATAAGTCAAGATTTTAACCAAGGAATTCTTGTTGCGCGAAAGCTTATGATCGATGTCGTTAAGAGCTTTGGATTTTTTGCGGCTGACGAAATGTTATATCCAGAATTATATCATTATTTTGATGACGTGCTTTCGTACATTACAATAGGAGCGCGCTCGTCAGAGGATCAAATCCACCGCCTTGCGGCAAGCTGTCTTGACGTATCGGTTGGTATAAAGAATCCTATGCACGGAAACCTAAAAAGCGTGGCGCAAGCAATTAAAATTGCAAATACACCCAATAATTTTGTTCTTAATGGTTATGAAGTGCAGTCTTACGGTAATCCGTTCGCCCATGCAATACTGCGTGGTTACATGGATAACGAGGGTAGAATGCACGAGAATTATTCGGAAGCTTTTATTGATAAATTATGCGTTGAATGTAACGAGCTTAATATAAACCCTGCCGTTATAATAGATTGCAATCACTTTAATAGCGGCAAGAATTATTTGCTTGAATCGGAAATTGCAATGAAGGTAATCGGGTATAATCGTAAAGAAATAAAAGGACTTATGCTTGAAAGCTACATTCTTGACGGTAGGCAAGATAGCTTGATTGAATTTGGTAAGTCACTTACAGATGAGTGCTTGGGAATGGAAAAAACCGAAAGGCTTATATACGATATAGCAAATAAGATATAACAAAAAAGGTAACGTAGATAATAAATATTCTCGTTACCTTTTTTGTTGCTAAATTTTAGATTATTATCATTGGCTCTTTGTAATATGCATTACCTTTATTCATTGTCAATAGGGAATAAACGTCTTGAGCAAAAGAATCAAGAGCAACACTTTTGTCAGTTTTCCATTCGTCTGTTATCTGTGAATTGCGAGTAATTATATTTTTACTTAGGCATGATAAAAATGCCATATTTTCCTTTTTTATCCCCAAAACTCTTGTTTTAACGCTATTTATGTCAGACATAATATGCTTATTTATCCCCAAAAGTGCGTATAAAAATATTCTTTTTAATCTTGCATAGGTGTAGCGTTTAGATTTAATTTCCTCCAAAACAAGCGAGGCTCCGGGTAAATATGTCGCTCTTTTTATTGAATATTCTAGACCATCTTCCATATCGGGCAATAGGGCAAGCTCCTCTATTGACAGCTTTCGCAAAGCGTAAAGAGTAAGAGCATCAAACAGTTCACAATCAACCTTTGTATTTTTACATTCATTCAGCATAAAGGCTGGTAGATATTTGATTATGTCGTCATTATCTTCGTTGAGTCCTTGCCTTAAAGCCGAAGCCGAAACAAATTTACCGCTTAGATTAGTGTCGTTATAGCCGTTTCCAATACGCTCAATGGGTAAGGGCTTTATGCCGGTACCTGACAGCGCACATATATATTCGATGGCGAGGATATTGTTGGGCTTAGACAAAATTTCGCCGTAAATCTGACCGTCTGATATTTTTGCAATGGCGTTTGCCACAGCGTTTGGGTACGAAATTCCATTTGACATTTCTTCTTTTATAAGACTTTGAGTTTCCTCGCTTTCTTTAAGCTGGGCGATTTTGAATAAAACATCTGTATTTTTGGTTTCTACGCCAAAAGCAAGGGCAGTAACGCCTTTAATGTTTTTTAGTACATTAACTCCGCCTATGGCAAAATTTTTTGCCGAAGCGGTTGCGTACTTTACGGGTAATTCGATAACGGCGTCCGCGCCCGATAAAATCGCCGCCCTTGTGCGGCTGTACTTACTTACGCAAGCAGGTTCACCGCGCTGAACAAAAGGCCCACTCATTACACAAATAACTTGCTCGCCCGTAAGGGAGTGAATTTTATCTATGATGTATTGGTGTCCGTAATGAAAAGGGTTAAATTCGCAAATCAAACCAACGCTCATTTGATAATTTCTCCTAAAATTTACCTAATCTGCCTTTATACGTTTTACAACGAAGAAAGATTGTGATATAATTATACCACAAAGTTTTGAAACTACAAACTTAAAATCACTATTTAAGGAGATTATTATGGAATTGTTGCAATCATTTCGTCAGAAAGCAAAAGCGTTAAACAAGACGATTGTTCTTCCCGAGGGAGAAGAAGAGAGAAACATTCGTGCCGCTGAAATCATAGCTAAGGAAGGCTTGGCTAAGATTATCCTTATCGGTAACGAAGATAAAATCAAATCGGTTGTTCCCGGCGTTTGCCTTGATGGTATCAAAGTTTTTGACCCCGCTAAAGAGGATCTTACCAAGTATACTACCACTTTGTACGAAGCTCGTAAAAACAAGGGTATGACTATGGAAGCTGCCGCTCAGCAGGTTAAGGATTGCTTGTATCTTGGCGTTTTGATGGTTAAGTGTCACGATGCTGACGGCATGGTATCGGGCGCTATTCACTCGACAGGCGACGTGCTTCGTCCCGCATTGCAGATTATAAAGACCGCTCCCGGAATCAACACCGTAAGCAGCTGCTTCGTTATGGTTATGCCCGAAGGCTGCAAGTACGGCGACGACGGAATTTTGGTATTCGGTGACTGTGCAGTTAATCCGTGCCCGACGGCAGAGCAGCTTGCAGACATCGCTATCTCCAGCGCACAGACAGCTAAGA
>SVHR01000036.1 GCA_015055705.1 Clostridiales bacterium
CCTTCCGCGGTCAGCTCGTCTGCCACAAGGGTGGTAGCGGCATCGCCCGAGGTAGCACTTATTTTGCTAAGAGGGAAAAAACGCCTTTCGTCCTCGGCGGTGAAAAGCATTACAAAGGTTCCTCTTTGAAGCTTGGGGTCAAAGTAGATATTGCTTATTGTTCCGAGCAAAAGCGCATCGCTTATAGATAGTAACGGTTTTCCTAACAGGTCGCTGACGTTGTACATAGATTGCTCCTAAATGATATTACAATCTATTTTACCGCAAAATCATTGTGAATATTACTATAATTTAATTTGACATTTTGCCGATTATTGGGTAAAATACAAGTATAACTTTTGGAGGATAAAATTATGATTGACAAGAATATGACCATTTACGAAGTTTTGCAACTTAAGCCCGGCTGTGAAGAGATTTTCTTTGGCTTTGGAATGCACTGCCTTGGCTGCCCCATTTCGCGCGGAGAGTCCGTTAAGGACGCGGCTGCGGCTCACGGTATTGACGTTGACGCGCTTATGAAGGCTCTCAACGAGTTCGAGGTAAAATAATTGAAGCTTGTCGTAGGGCTTGGTAACTGCGAGCAAAGGTACGCCCATACTCATCACAATATGGGCTTTTTGGTCGTGGAGTGCCTTGCCGCCCGTCTTGGCGTAAAATTCAAGACCAAGGAGTGCGACGCGCTGACTGCCAAGGCTTATATCAAGGGCGAGCCGGTTATTCTTGCCGAGCCGCAAACTTATATGAACCTTTCGGGTGTGGCGGTAAAGCAGCTGCTTGCAAAATACAAGTGCAGCCCCGCCGATTTGATAGTCGTCTATGACGATATTGACCTGCCGCGCTATGCGCTTAGGGTAAGGGCAAAGGGCAGTGCGGGCACTCACAACGGCATGCGTAATATTATCGAAAAAATTGGCACCGAGGAGTTCCCGAGAGTGCGAGTGGGTATAGGCAGGCCGCCCGTAGGTATGCCGCTTGCCGACTTCGTGCTATCGGCGGTGCCTATGGCTGACCGCGAGCAGATGGGCAAAACCATCGAGGCGGCGGCAGACGAGCTTGGCAAAATGATATGTTTGCCGTAAGCGAATTTTTACAAGGCGGAAAGGCCGCCCTAATAACAAAAGCTTTGACGGACGGAAAGAATGTTTCCGTCCTTAATGCACATTTCGGGCAAAAAACGGTAATCGCAAGTTTGTTGCCCGAATTTGTTTACGTTTGCTCCGATTACGTTGCCGCAAAGGAAGCGTTTGCACAAATTTCGGCTATGCGTGACGCCGTTTATTTGCCCGCGCTTGACGATGTAATAACTTACGCGCGCATTTGTACCGGCGAAAATTATCTCGAACGAATAAAGGCGCTATACAAAATTGCATACAAAAAGGCAAAGGTTGTGGTAACGCACGTTGCGGCACTTATGCAGCTGTTCCCCGACCTAAATATGTTCCTTTCGCTTGGGCTTTCGTTTAGAATCGGCGACGAGGTGGACTTTGGCTCGTTGCCCGGCAGGCTGATCAAGGCAGGGTACAAAAGGGCTACGCATATTGACGCTCCCGGTCAGTTTGCCGTAAGGGGCGATATTTTGGATATTTCACCCGTAACCGAAGGCGGCGGCATAAGAATAGAGTTTTTCGGGGACGAGGTTGACAGCATAAAGCGATTTGATTACTACACTCAGCTTTCGCAGGAGTCGCTGGATGAGGTAGATATTTGTCCCAATACGCTTGTTACGTCAATACCCGGCGTTGACCTATCGGTCATAAAGGGCGAGGCGGACGGAGTAATCAGCGACTTACGCATAAAGCTGGATAGCGGCAGTAACGATCTGTCGTTGCTTTTTATTGCGCCGCTTTTGCCTCATTCTACCTTTAATGAATTTGTAAATCTAAAGTATATAGTTTACGAGGATATAAAGCAGGTAAGCGATAACGCCGCGATGACCATGCGAGAGCACACCTCGCGTCTAAAGAGCCTTATGCTTGCAAGCGCGCCTACGGTAGAGGGTCAGCTTTTGGACCTTCCCGTTAGTGATGCGGTTAAGCTTGGGTTTCAAAACATTACACACGCTAATAAGCTTTTTGTGCCAAGCGAGGTTGTTACGCTTGATACGTTTACGCCGCTTAGCTATCGCAAAAATTCTGCTGCGTTTGCCGCAGACGTCAAAAGCTGGATGTATCAGGGGTACACCGTGGCTGTGTGCTGTGGCGACCAAAAGCTTTTGTCAAGCGTGCGTGACCTATTGCGCCAAAACGAAGCGCTTGGGTCAAGCGTTCACTTGCTTAATCAGCACCTAGGTAGCGGATTTGTCTTTCACGACATAAAGCTTGCCGTAGTGGGCACATACGATCTCGTGTCCAAAAAGGTGAGCGCAAAAAAGGTGAGTCGAAGCAAAAAGGACGTTTTTACCGTACCGCAAGCGGGCGAGTTTGTCGTACACAACGTTCACGGTATAGGTGTTATGGAGACGGTTGCCAAGATGACGATGGGCGGCTGTACCCGCGACTACGTGGTGATATGCTACCGTGACGGCGACAAGCTGTACGTGCCTGTCGAAAACATGGACTGCCTAAGCAAGTACGTGGCAGGCGGCGAAGCACCAAAGCTTAGCAAAATCGGAGGCGTGGACTTTGCAAAGGTCAAGGCAAAGGTCAAGGCTTCGGTAAAGGAGATGGCGTTTTCGTTGCTTACGCTTTACGCCGAGCGCGCCGAAGCAAAGGGGCATAGGTATTCTAAGGATAACAGCCTGCTTGAGGAGTTTGAGGCATCCTTCCCTTACGAGCCGACCTCCGACCAGACTGTGGCAATAAGCGAGTGTATTTCCGACCTTACAAGCGGCAAGATTATGGACAGATTGCTTTGCGGCGACGTGGGATACGGCAAAACCGAGGTTGCGCTTCGCGTAGCCTTTAAGGTGATTTCCGAGGGCAAGCAGGTGGCGTTTATTTCGCCCACCACCATTCTTGCAAAGCAGCACTACAAGACGGCGCTTGCGCGTATGGAGCAGTTTGGTGTAAACATCTGCTCGCTTACCAGAATGGATGACGCCAAAAAGATTAAAAGCAGTCTTGACGCGCTCGCCTTAGGTAAGATGGACATGGCGGTAGGAACGCACAGATTGCTTAGCGCAGACGTAAAGTTCAAGGATTTGGGACTGCTTATTTTGGACGAGGAGCAGCGCTTTGGCGTTGCGGACAAGGAAAAGCTTAAGCGGCTTAAGAGCAACGTCAACGTGCTTACCCTATCTGCAACGCCCATTCCGCGAACGCTTCATATGTCCATGACGGGCATACGTGATATGAGCGTGCTTGATACACCGCCTGCGGACCGAATCCCCGTGCAAACCTACGTATCCGAGTTTTCCGAAGGTCTCGTTTACGATGCCGTAATGCGCGAGATTGGCAGGGGCGGTCAGGTTTTTATTGTTTACAACAGAGTGGAGAGCATAGACAGCTTTGCCGCAAGAATGAAAAATCTGCTTGGCGAGGTGAAAATTTGCGTGGGACACGGTCAGATGAAGGAGGACGCTTTAGAGCGTACGATAAACGGATTCGTTGCCGGTGAAAGCGACGTTTTGATTGCAAGCACGATTATCGAAAACGGAATAGATATGCCGCGCGCCAACACCATGATAGTGGTGGACGCGGATAAGCTTGGGCTGTCACAGCTGTATCAGCTTCGCGGCAGAATAGGCAGAAGCAACCGCCTTGCGTACGCATTTTTCACATACGGTGATAAGATTTTAAGCGAAACGGCATATAAGAGGTTAGAAGCAATAACGCAATTTACCGACTTTGGCTCGGGCTTTAAGATTGCTATGCGCGATCTCGAAATTCGAGGAGCGGGCAATATTTTGGGCAAGGCTCAGCACGGCCATATGGAAAAGGTCGGCTACGATATGTACTGCAAAATTCTGCGTGAGGCAGTTGATGAGCTTCGTGGAATCAAGGCTCAGGCGGCCGGTGAGGTAAAGGTTTCTATCGACTTCGAGGCGTTTATCCCGGACGGATATATTCCCGACGAGCATCGCAAAATTGACGTCTATGCAAGCATTTCTACCTTGCAAACCATGGCGGAGGCAAAGCGCAGATATGCCGAGCTTAAGGATATATACGGAACAGTGCCTAAGCCGCTATCTAATCTTATTTCAACGGCGCTTGTAAAAAACCTTGCCGCAAAAATTGGGGCAAGCAAGGTGTCGTACAAAAAGAACGTGTCGGCGGTGTATTTTGACAAAATTAAGGATATCCAAGACGAGGTGATTGGGCAAGCGCGTGCGGAGAGTGGGGCGGAAATTCAGCTTTCGCCTCCTGCGGTAGCGTTCAGAGGGGATGGGTGCCGCAAAAAACTTATAAATTTTTTGATAAATTGCTCAACTAAGCCCTCATTCTCTTGATTTGAAACAAATTTTGTAGTATAATGGTTGTTACCTATGAGTATAATAGGTTCTTGCTAAAAAATTTAACATGAGGAAAGAAATGAAAAAGATTGCTTGTTTAATACTTTGCTTGATGCTTTCGATGCTCACGCTTTGCTCTTGCAGCAGTACGTACGAGAATAGCTTTATCAAGCATAATTACGAGAGAGATTACGCTCAAACTATTATTACAATAGACCCGATTACCGAAGAGGGCTATCTCGCTGATGACTCCACCAAGAAGTGGACTTACACCAGCGACGCTATAAATATTTCTAAGTCTCAGCTTGTAAGCTACATCAACAACTACGGTGGTATGTACTCGCAGTATTACGGATGGACTACAAACCAGATAATAGATTATTTTGTAGAGCAGCTTGTTCTTACCGAGCTTGTTCTTACCGAGGCGGACATCAAGTTCGAGGCTCACGAGATTTTCTGGTCCAAAGAGGATATCACCGCGGTACAGACCTCAGTATACAATTCGCTTGACAGCATGCTTAGCTCTATTTACAACGAAATTTTGGAAAAAGCCGGTCGCGACACCTTCCCCGAGGCAGAAGAGGAAGCTGAAGAGGAAGCCGAGCCGACTTATCCCGTGAGAAAAGAAGAAGAGCCAGAGGCAGAGCGTATATTCGTTACCTACGGCGAGGGTGACAGCGGTGTAAACAACAAGCAACACGATGCTTGGTATCTTGACAGCACATGGGAAATCGAGGACGAAAACAACCGCAACTCGTTGCCCGGCAACTACGGTAATGCAGACACCAAATCGCTTGCACGTGAGGGTGTTCTTCGTCTTATCAGCTCCTTGGCAGAAGCTGCCGAAAACCTTATCAATGTGACCGAAGAGGAGGCTGATCAGATTGCACAAGAGGTTGACGATCTTCGCGAAATGTGTCAAAGCAAGGGCGTTGCTTACGCATATCAAGCACTTGGCAAAACCGTGCTTTGCAAAAAGCTTTACGGCGACGCGGCAATAAAGGCGCAAAAGATGACTATTTTGGAGAGCTATATCGTAGAGGACGTTACCGTTTCGGAAGAGGAAATTCTTGCTAAATATAACAAGATGCTTGCCGAGCAGGTAAACAGCTTTGCAACCGAGTCCAACTACGATACGGCGGCAACCGGCGACGACCTCGTTCTTTTCAGAGCGAACGGAAATTACGTATACGTTAAGCATATTTTGCTTCCGTTCAGCGACGAGCAGACTGAATATCTTGCCTCGTATAAGGAAATTCACACCGAGGATGAATACCTCGCTGAGCGTGATAGAATGGTAAATAACATCGTTGCTTATCAGCACGTTGACGGCGAGGACGACACCACCAGACCGCTTACCGTTGCTCAAATTTTCTCCGAGGTTAAGGCTTCTATGAGCAGAGCAAGCGCAAGCGCGTACGATGCAGAACGCACCTTTGACGACCTTATTTATAAGTACAATACCGACCCCGGAAGCTTCGGCAACGAAAAGGGTTATGCGGTTAAGTACAGCCTTAACAGCGGTGAAAGCGAAACCTACATGGTAGAGTTTGCCGAGGCTGCAAGAGCGTTCCGTGACGAGGGATACAAGGTAGGCGAAATTTACGACGACTATATCGTTACCGATTACGGTGTGCACATTATGTACTATGCAGCAGACTACGTTGGCGGTGAAATCCTTAACCTTAACGATTATACCACCGCAGGCAGATACACCCTTGTAAAGGACATTATCGAGGAAGATCTTCTTGAGGAAGCTAAGCAAGAGGAGTTCAGCGTATGGCAGGACGAAAGAATCTACTACTACCGCAACGTTAAGGATATCGTAACCACCATCGAAAAGGCGTTCAAGGATTTGTACGTAGAGGAATAATTACAGCTAAACAAGTAAAAAGAACCTTTGAAATTTTCAAGGGTTCTTTTTTTGCGCATTAAAAGACGCTAAAATCTTATCGCGGCAAACATTAAGCCAGCTTTTTGATATAAATATCTAAATATGTGTATTGACAGTAACGGCAAATTATGTTAGAATTTAATAAATAAAGCAGATAAACGATTGGATAGAATTGTCAGAATGTTATTTAGGCGGTGAGAAAATGAAGCGGTTGATTTATTTGTTAGAACTGGTAGATTATGATTATTTTGATGAAGTCGAAAATGTAGATGTGGAAGAGCGATGGATAATAGGTTATTTTTCAAGTGAAGAAAGTCTTAATGATGCAATTTCGCTATGTAATCAAAGGAAAAATAAAAACGAAAAAATCACTATAACACAAAAGCTTGTCGAATGTGGGAATAATCAAAAATATGTGTATGTTTTATTTTATGAGTATTCTATAATTACAGATGGTGAATACGTTGATTATTATGAATATTTCGATCCCCAAAGCACGTATAAAAAGTGTATTGCATTAAAAAACGAACTAATCAAAGACGTTAAATATCAAAATGACGGGCATCGCATTTATGATGGGACAACTGACGGATTTCGAGTATACAAAATTAAGATTGATTTTATTTCTCACATAAATTATAAAATGCAAACGGAGAAGTAACTCTATGAAATTCATAGCAAACCCGGATAAATATTGTTTGATACATGGAGGGTTAAAATGAATAAGGAAGCGTTAATAATATGTGTCACTTTAATAAACAAAATTGAACGAGATATATTTCTTTACGAAAAAGGGATAGTTTCTGATTTGTTTAAAGAAACATTGTTTAAAGAAACTGAAGATATAAGCTTCCTTATCGAAGAAATAAAAAAATATATATTACCAAAGTTATATTACATAAAAGAAACCATAGAGAAAGGTAAAAAAATAAACAAATCTAAGAGTGATTACGGAGATTATATAGTTAAAAATTGGCAACATGAATCCACATTAGGATTAGAATTAATGAAATTTTACAAATTGTTATTTTAAATATAAGATTGTTATGGATTGTGGCGATTTTGGCGGATAAGAATCCATTCCGCTACCGTGGCTACTATATGGATGTAGAGACAGAGTACTACCAGCAAATTGGTTTTTAGGAGGGGAATGAATGAAAGAAGAATTGATTGAAAAAGTGATTTCTATATTAGATCCTATAGGGGTCATTGGGTTGGGCCCATTGGATGAATATAAAGATATTGCCAAACAAGTTCACGAGTTATTAAGAAATAAAGAGTACGAATTATTGAAACAATATTTAGTTAATCAATATCCGACCGAAGAAGAAGTTAATTTCAGAAAAGTAGATCTTACTATCGATATTTTAATTCATTTATTAGTCTACAAAGGAGAATCTAAATGATTAAAATTAAATTGCATTTATTTGAATCCATTATGTGTGCCATATTTTTGCCAAATGCAGGATTTGTTTTTACAACAATTTTATTTATTATTTCTTTGATAGTAGAGCAAGACCCAATGGTATACATAGGACTAATGATTTCGTATATTGTGTGCTTGTCTTTAATGATATTATTACTTATTATTTGCTATTTGGTAAACAGAAAAAGTAAAAAAGAATTTATACTTTATTGCAATAATGGCGAATTTGAATATAAGCATCATAAATATGAAGTAAGTCAAATTGAATATTGTGAGTATTATTCTTGTAAATGGTACGCAATTCCAATAGCATTCATATACAAGCAACAAGTAGCAGGAATGCTTGGGATAAAAGTAAATACGGGCGAAAGAATCTATTTAAGAATATTTTATAAGGATTATCTTAAGTTAAAAAATTACATTCAAAACATTGTGGTCAAATAAAAGTTCATACACAAGCAAGGTTTGGGGCAATAAGAGGTTTAGATTATGGCGATTGATGTAAAGGTTAAGAAAAATTATATACAATTGAATTGTAAACCGATTATTCCTATTGAATTTAAGTATAATTTATTGCAACAGCTGGCAAATTTTTATATTTTAAAATCTGATGAGGAGCCTGTTTTTACAATAAATAGAACAACAATTACGGAAGAAGAAAGAAAGGAATTGCTAAAATTTTATGAGCAATATGATGTTGATTATTCTTTCGAGGAGTTTATTGAGTTGCATATGTTTCCGGTGGGCGAATTGGATTTGTACTCTAAAGATAGAACTAAAAAAATAGCTTTTATTGATTTTGTGCCCGACGGTGATGTGTATTCAATTTGGATTGATGTCTTTGACCAAAATAGCAAAGAAAATTTGGTGCAAATAATAAGAAACATTATTTAATCAATTAGCGCAGCCTTAGGCAGGAACGGGGTTATAATGATGGGGCAATGTTCTCATATTGATTGTAAATTTCGAGGGATATTATGTTTATTCCTAAACTTTTAGAAGAAATATCTAAGATTGTAGAAGCTTCTAAAAATATAGAAGTAGCTAAAATTAAATGTAAATGTAATCATAATCATTTTATGGTGTATGAATTTTGTGAGTCTTATAATGCAAATGTTAAACCAGGCTTTAATGAAATAATACGCGAAAATAATAAGTTGTATTTGGTTAAACGCAATTTCTTTGGCAAAATCGTAGAAAAGATTGAATGTGGAAACAGGTTTGATAAAAAGCAACGAAGAATAATAAAAGTTAAATGTGAAAAGTGTGGTTTAGAGTATATTGTGTTTGACAATTACAAACATGGATATGATGCAGTTATTACACGGCAAGAAAGTTGTACTTTGAAAGATGAAAAATATTTAGACTTTAAAAAAGTATATTCACAACCAATAGAAGTTTACGTAAAGATTCGTCAAGATTTTTCTTATGCTCAATTTATGGATGAGTTTGAAAATATAGATTATGTTAGTTATTTAAATTCATTTGGCAATATTGACATATATGGCATAAATTCAAAATCTAGAAAAATAAAAATTTGTACAGAAGAAACAGCGTAGATTTGTTATAAGCAATAGGCGAAATTTTGATATAAAAGAGTAAATTATAATGAAAAAATATAACAAAGGTGACGAATATATTAACGCTTTTCCAAAATTAAAAAAATGGATAAATGAGTGTTTATGTTGTCATACAAAGGGATATAAACCATCTATGCCCGAAAAGATTACAATTGTAGAGGGTTCTTTAGAGGTTTATTACATAAAAAAATACTTTAAACCCTTGTCGTTAAATCAAGATGGGCTATGCCCACAGTGTGCAAAAGTATTAAACAAAGAGTAGCAAGTGCTTTTAGGGACAAAGTTAGGTGAGTTTACTTTTGGGTAGATTCACCTTTTTGTTTGGTAAAATAGTCATTACTATATATCTAAAATAAGTTGCTATCAAAATGGGTATTGACAGTAACAGCAAAATATGGTAAAATTAAGAAAATATACAAAAGGTCTATGGCAAGGGCGAAAAGGCAATGAATGTGAAAGAAAAGATTACAAGCAACTATCCATTAACGAAAAAAGTTGATTGTGAATTGGATTGCTACCAGCTAAGCAAGAGGGTATATTTAGTTTTTTGGCAGGACTTAGTTAGCAAAGAACATATAGAGTTGATACTAAGTCAAGTGCAAGAAAAAACAAGCAATTCTAATTTTTCGGATTGGAAAACGCTGATTATAGTCGGCAATACAAAGGATGAATTCACAAAAGAAGATTTGTTATATTTTAACAATGTTAGCACCTTTGTTGTATTCTATTTGATTAACGAAGAAGAAAACAAAATATTTATGGACGATTCTTGGATTTTCGCATTAGGGTGCAATTATAGAAAGCACGTAAGAAAAATAAACAGCATTATAGGTCAGTAAGGTTTGCTTGGTGACCTAAGGAGAGTATTGTGGATAGCTTGCCGAAAAAAAGAACTAAGAAGCAAAAAAGAATTAAGCGCGGGGAAATTTTCGCGTTTGATGTAGATTCAAAATACGGTATAATCCAAGTTATAAAAAAGTCAAAAATTGCAGGGTATGACGTCAGGGTTTTTTATGATTTAATAGATATGCTTACAGAGGAAAGCGTAGAGGATATTATCAACGAGGGACGTTATTATTTTCTTAGAGATTTTTATGAGAATGATTTGGTAAATAAGTCCCAAAATAGATTTTTGCATAAACCGCCTTTGGATATTAAAATTCCTAGATACATGAGGCAATGCGAAAGGAAATTGAACGGTGATTTAGTTTGGTTTGTTGTAGATAAGGTTAAAGGCAAGGTAGTAAAAACATCAAATAAATGCGATGATGACCTAATCGACCTATCACCGGCTGAGGCTTGGGGAATAGAGCATATAAAGAAAAGGTGGAAAGAGCATTTCACGTTGGAGCGGTGGTGTGATTTGGCTAATGCTTGGTATTTAGAGTATTTAGAAAATTACGAGCCGCAAAAGCTTTGTGCATTTAATGTGGATGGAAGTAGTGCTACAAAAGCTGTTTTCCGTTTTCTTGAGTACGTAAATCAGTTGAACGTAACGGGTGATTTAGAAGCAAAAATCAGTGAACTCTACGATGAATTTGAGTTCTATGATTATGATTTATTGTGCTTCAATACTAATAATGAAATCGAAAAGCAACTAAAAGAAATTTTTGAATTCTATTATAACAACGTCGAAGAAAGCATAAATAATTTTTCTCCAAAAGTTGCTTTTAGGTTTATTTGTGAATTAAAAGCTTTGGTAAAAGAATGCCTCGCCGCATTTTCAATTGGTGCGAGATGAAGGGATAAAGCTATGTTTTATTATGATAAAAACTTAAAAGAATATGAAGCTAAGTTTTCGTGGGACAATGCCTTGATTTGCCTTGAGAAGTTGTTTATTAGCAAGCCAAGCAACGAGATACTAAATTCGCTAATAGGGTTTTCGTGGTATTATTTAGTAGAAGGCGCAATTGAGAGTAAAAAATATGGCGAAGACGAAAATACTCTTGCATTAGATATGTGGAGCAAATATTTAAGAATAGGCTTTGATAAATATGAAAATGACGTTGGCTTTTGTTTTATTGCCGGATATACGTTGCTTTTGCATGGATTTTATATTGAGGAATACAAAGCAAACAATGACAGCGTTGCTATTGATTTGTTGAAAAATGCGGAAAAGACAGACAATGCTTATCTAAAAGAGCTTGTTGGTTGTGTTCTCAAAATGCACAGTCAAAAGAAATATAAGCCGCTAAAAGTAAAAGGGGAAGCGCTTAGGGAATTATTCAAAAACGGTTCCTTGTTGGAAAGCTACTTGAAAGAATTATTCGCATCTGCCGAGGGGTGCCGTTAGAATTATGGTTAGGATAAAGGTAATAAAAGAGAAATAGAAATGTTGAATTTGAGCTATGAAACAATGGGCAAACCTAAGAATTATGCTTTGGAAGATGAAGTTATAGTGATTGAAAGCTACGAGCTTTATAGCCTTGATATCATGACTGATTGCGTATTAGATACATTCTTAAAAATCGGTTTGCGCGACGACGATGAACCAAACGAAATTGAGTTAGAAGCAGGACTGTCCGCCGTACCTAATATTCGCCACAAAAAAGAGCGTGAGGGTTATAGAGGAGTTTGCTAAGGCTCAGCGACAAGACCTATTGCTGAATTGGCCGGATAATGAGTAGATCAAAAAGAGAACCTTTGAAATTTTCAAGGGTTCTTTTTTATGTGTAAAATGATATAAAATATAGAATAGGTAGGGTTGTTTTATTGACAACGGTGTTGCGGTGGAGTATACTTTAGTTAGAGGAAGGGCTTGTTGCGGCTTTTTCTAAATATCTTATGGGAGATAAATATTATGGGTAGAACTGAGATTGATAAGCTTATGAAGGCAGATACGCTTGTTTATAAGCTTCCCGAAACCAAGCTGGAAAAAAATATGGAGCTTTATGACAAATACGGCGTTTTTGCGATTGCTGTTCAGAATGGTAAGTACGTCGGTCATACGATGCTTTTGGGTACAAGAAAATTGAACAAAAAGAGCTTTAGCGGCCTTAAGACCTCGCTTTTCAAAAAGGATGTAGACGTTCAGCTTTATTTCGTGCGTCCTACCTTTATTATCGAGTGCAATTTGAACAGCACTTTTGATGCGGCAGGAAAGCCTGCGCACTTCAAGGGCAAGGTTAATGCAAAGCTCGAGCTTGCTAACCCGCAAAAGTTTGTAAATTTTGTAGAGCAGTTTGCTTCGGACAGAAAGGGAATTATTGTTACCGAAGCGGATATGGGCGGATTTATTATCGGCGCGGCACTTACCGAGATGATTCCGGCAGGAAAGGTGCGTGCATTCAAGCCCGGAGACCCCAGCGTCCACGGCGGAAGAACGCACGAAACTTACATGGGACAGCTTGTGTTCCGCACTTATTTCAGGCCCGAAAATGTAAATCGTTATACGGCAATTGGCTTAAAAGCACGTTCTATCGAGGTTGAGCCCATAGAGCTTTCGTTCTAATAGAGAATAGGTAAATATGAATTGAAAGGATAAAGGCTCGACAAGCTTATACTTGTCGAGCCTTTGGCGCACCCAGAAGGATATTGCATTGCAGGCAATGCAATGACTTCGCAATCAAAGGATTGCTCGTCCGCTCGCTAAAAACAGTCCACAGGACTGTTTTATTAACGCTCGCGCCCTCTCAGTGTTCGAATCCTTCGGGCAAAAAGCCCCCACAAC
>SVHR01000037.1 GCA_015055705.1 Clostridiales bacterium
TGTCAGCCGAATACAAGGCTCCATCACGGGCTGTATAATACGCATTGCCGTCCTCTACCTCAAAATCGCTCACCTTTGCGCCCTCAAACGTAGCATAATCGAATTGGATAGCGCGCGTATCCTTGCATACGGTAAATTTACTAAGCGTAGGCATAGCTACCTTAGAAACAGTATCAACGCCAAAAGGCGAAACCTTGTTTATTTTAGTTGCGACATACTCCTCTCGGTAAAATACCTTTTCGCCCATAGTCACAAGGGATGCGGGCGTCGAAAACGACGTAAGTGCCGTGCCCCTAAATGCATAGTCTCCAATTTCCTCCACACTGTCAGGGAGAGTTATGCCATTGAGGTTACAGCAATAGGCAAATGCGCTGTCCTTTATGATTGCTAAATCGCTATCAAGAACGACCTCGGCAAGAGCCGAACAGCTTTCGAAGGCGTGACAGCCAAGCGTCTTTAAGCTTTGCGGCAAGCTTATTGCTTTCAAGGACGAGCAATATGCAAATGCAGAGCATTCAATTTCTTCAATTCCACCGGGCAGAGTTATTTGACCTAAATTTTTACAACCGTAAAAGAGTTTTTTTGGTAACTGTATCATATCATCGGGCAAAACCACAGATTGCAGCTGCGCACAGCCCTCGAAGGTACTGTCCGATACTGATTTAATATTACCGTTGATTTCGGTAAGCGAGCTATTTTTAAAGCACTCTCTTTTTAGTGCTACGCTACCCTCTATTTTTACGCCAGACACGCCCGAAGAAGCAAACGCACACTCCCCTACCAACATAAGCGATGCCGGGAAAACTATTTCGCCACTGAGTGAGGAGCTACCGTAAAAGGCATAGTCCCCGATTGTCACTAGCGTGGCCGGAAGAGTTAGGCTAGCCAAGCCCACGCTACCGTAAAAGGCATAGTCCCCGATTTTAGTCAATCCCTGTCCAAGACTGAGAGTAAGCGAGGTCGTCACGCCGCCGCGTTCGAACGAATATCTGCCAATCTCCTCTACTCCGTCAAGATAAATCGTGGAAAAGATCTGACCGCAAAAGGCATAATCACTTATTTTTTGAACCGAAATATCAAGTATACCTTTTAGTCCGACTCCGCAAAAGGCGTATTCGCCAAGATAGTCAAGCGTAAGCCTGCCTGCATCGAACTGAACATCCGAATAACTCATATAACAATTGCCGAGATAGTACTGCGACATGACCCCAAGCGCAAAAAACGCTCCGTCACCAATATATCTTAAGCTTTGGGGCAAGCTCACCTTACTTGTAATCGAACGCGGAAAGTCGTTCGTGCCCATAAGCACCCAATTCAGGTACGTATCTGCAGCAAAGGCTCCGTTGCCAATGCTCACCAATCCATCGGGTAAATCAATATGGCGAATTTGTACACCCTCAAATGCGTAGTTCCCAATTGCCGTAAGCTTGCTATCGGGTCCAAAGGTAAGCTCGGTTTCCATAATTACATAGTTTGAGCCGGCAAACATTCTGCCAACGTGGCTGAATGCATAGTCGCCAATTGTAGTAAGCGTAGACGGAAGCTTGATTTGTGTAAGCGCCGACACGTAAACATCCGCGCCCGAATTAGCATACTCCCTACCCGTCAAGGTAAAGCCCTCTCCAAGCGTCGCCATAAAGGCACCCTCTCCAATTTCTTGAAGTCCCTCGTTGAAAGTAACACGACTAAGCAACGGATTGCCGTAAAAGGCATAGTCACCAATTTTTTTATAGCAGGACGGAACATACAGCGACAGTATATTGTATCGACTGAACACGCCGTCCTTTTTGCTACCGTCCTTTATTGCCGTAACAGGAACGCCCTCGTATTCTGTCGGCAAGGCAAGATTCACGTAGCCGCCTGCCATCTGAGGGAGTGACATGCCCTCCTTAACGCCCGTTATCGTATATTCGCCGCCGCAATCCTCGTAGGTAAACAAGCCTGCATCAGTGCTGTTGTATCTCTGAGAAGCATAAACATCCATATCGCACGAAACTGCGCTTACGTCCTTATCCCAGCCATCAAAAACAAAGAACTCATCTGTAAATACTGCCGGTGTTTTTGCCGCCTTGCCCTCGTGCACCCTTTGCGTAGAAAGAAGCTCGCCCGAAACTCCAAAAAATCTGACAGTATAAAGCACCTCATCTTTGCTTTCATCACCGTTATTGCAGCCTCGCCAAACTGCGTACAATCTAACATCGTCCGTAATAGGCGAGCTGAAATCAAACCTATTGCCGTCCTCGGTTGCCCAATACATAAATTCCTTACCCTCACTTTGCGGAGCCTGCGGCTCGGCTGCGGTGGCATCCTTTTGCACCGTAACGTTGTATTCACTTATGCTTTCGCCACAAAAGGTAACGCAAAACGATTCGGTATGCGAATGATTATCCACACACGAAGCTGCAACCAAAACCACTATGGCAATTATAAAGCTTGTCAACAGTTTTTTAAGCAATCTCGGACCGTCCTTAGATAGAAGTTATGTATTGCATACATACAGTGATTTTATACTCATTATAAAGCAAAAAAGCAAGCGAAATAACACCTGCTTTTTTATGTTTTAGATAATTCTCATTTATCAACCAAAACCATCATAAAAATAAAACTATTATTTCAATGGTTTGTCACAATAGCATTATATTGTAAAGCTTTGTAAATTCACTTTTACACAGAACCGCCCGCAACGAGCTGACTCATAAGCTCGTCGTTGCAAAGAAGCTTACCTGCGCCCACGATTTGAACATACTGAGGACGCTCAAACATCTTTACAGGCAACATAAGCTGCTCCATAAACAGCTCGTCTATACCCGGCATATTTGTGATTCCGCCCGTGATTACCACACCGCTATTCATTATATCACCTGCTATATCTACAGGGCAGGATTTTATTATAGTCTTAATAAGGTCACAGATATTGATAAGATACGGCTTTACAACATCCATCACATCAAGTGCGTAAACCGTTTTTACCTCGGGAACGTTGGATATGATATTCATACCGCTTGCACCTATCGAAGCAACATCGTTTTCGTAAAGCGTACCGATTTCCTCTCTAATACGGCGAGCCTCGTCCGTGCTGATTTTTAGGTTGTATTTGCCCATAATAAAATCCACGAGCGCCTTATCGAACTTTTCGCCGCCTATACCCACACCGCATCCGTCTATAATACCGCCGTAAGAAAGCAGGGCAATTTCAGTTCTGCCACCGCCTATGTTGACGGTTAGCATGCCGTTGCCCGTGCCCACAGGCAAGTCGGCTCCTATTGCAGAAAGCACGATTGCGGGAACAAGAGTAACGCTATATATGCCTGCGTCCAGCATAACGTCCTCGTACATTTCACGCTCGCCTACGGTAAGCCCGAGCGGTATTGCCACGATTGCCTTGTACTTAGGCTTTAGCGCTACCCCCTGAGGGCAAATTTTGTCAAGAAACACCTTGAGAATGCTTGTAAAAATTTCAGGCTGCGAAATAACACCGTCGGTTATGGGTGAAACCACCGTTACGCCCGGAGCCTTGCCGCGCATAGCAAGTGCCTCGTAGCCTACTGCGCGCACCTGCTTTTTGTCTCTGTCATCGAAAGCCGCAACGGTGGGCTCCTTTAGAACCAATCCGTATCCGTGCACGTAAATAGATGTATACGTAGAGCCCGGCTTTATTGCAATAGTTGTCATTATTATCTCCTGTATTGCTTTAGTAAATTTTCCACTTTTTTTACAGGCAAGCCGATTATATTGTCAAGATCGCCCTCGACTCGCTCGGTCATCGCCTTTATCATATCGTCTTGTATTCCGTATCCGCCCGCTTTATCAAACGGCGAGCCGCTTGCAATATAGCTTGCCACAAGCTTAGAATCATATTCCTTGAAGGTTACGTACGAAATTTCGGCATACGTAGTGACGTTTTCCTGACAAGCAAGACAAATTCCCGTAATTACGCGATGCGTTTTGCCGCACAGCTTTTTTAGCATTTCTTCTGCCTCTATCGCCGTTTTGGGCTTACCCAAAACGGTACCGTCAACCTCCACCACGGTGTCTGCGCCAAGCACAAGCCCCCCTGTTTTACGGAATACGTCGGTGGCTTTGATATAGGCAAGCTCCTTGGCATAAGCAACGGGGTCAGTCGCAGCTGAGCGCTCGTCCACGTTGCTCGGAACTATCTCAACCTCAAGCTTATCAATTTTTTTGATAAGCTCCCTTCGGCGCGGAGAAGCAGATGCAAGAATCAATCTCATAAAATTTCCAAATTCTTGTGATAAGCTCTTACGAAGTCGCCGGTTGCCTTAAGGGCGTTTTTGATTTCCAGAGAGCAGTCGCCCTCTACCTCGGTCTTCATGATTACGGAATCACCAAGCACATCACAGCTTATGCCCTTGACCGCGCCTGACATCGAACGGTCGAAGCTTTCGGCTATACGCAATATAACACTAAGCTTAAGCACAGCTATAAGGTCCTCTTCCCTTAAAATATCCTTGTACTTATTCCACTCGGCAAGATTGAAGTCGTCACTGCGATGCCCCTGTGCTATAAACGCCGCAAGAATTATGTCGCGGTGCGATACACCGTAAAGGTTTGCATTGAGTATAAAGTAGAACGTATGCTTGTTGTGCTGATAGAACTTTAACCTCGTACCCGTGTCGTGCATGAGTGCGGCAATACGAAGTGCCTTTACGTATTGACGCGGAAGCTTGTGCAATACTCTAAGCTGCTTGAACAGCTGAATGGAGAGATTGCAAACGTGCTCTGCGTGCGGAATGTTGATTTCGCAATAGTTCATCATCGTATAAAGCGAGTGTCCCAAAACATCCGAAATTGATTTTTCGGCGGTGGAAGGAACAGCGTGCATAAACATTATGCCCTCACGAAGCCCTGCACCCGAAACGGTAATTTCGTTCATACCGGTATAATCGCAGAACGCCTTAATTCCTGCAAGTGCGGATGCAAATATATCTGCGCGATCGCTGCTGATGCCCTTGATTTTTGCACGCTTTTCGGCGTCAAGCACCTTTACCATATCGTACACATTGTTAAATTCCTCGCCGTTTAAGCGATAGTTATGTACCATATCGAAGGGGTATCTTTTTACGCGCTTACAGATTTTAGCAAGGTTTCTGAACGAGCCGCCTACGCCGACAAGCTGATAGTCGGGCTCAATTTCCTTAAGCCAGCTAACCTGCGAAAGCTGGTCGAGCACATAAAGCTCGGTCATGCGAGTTTGCTCCTCGGGCGTATAGCCTTGTCCCAAAAACAAATCGCTAAGCGTAATCGAGCCAAACGGCAAGCATTCACGGTTGATGATGTTGCGTCTGTTGTACTGAATTATCTGCATGTTGCTGCCATCAATATCCACTATGACGCCCTTAGGCACGTCAAGCGAATTGATAACACCGCAGTAAATATTCATTGCCTCGTCCTCTTCGGTAAGCACTCTGAACTTGAATCCGCATACCGAATTAACTTCCTCAATAAAAGACTTTTGGTTCTTAGCACGGCGGAAAGAGTTAGACGCCACCGCGTACACCTTGTCCACATTGTAGCTGTCGCAAAGCTTGCGGAACATTTTAAGCGTTTTTACAGCCTGTGCCACTCGCGCGGGCTTTAAAAATCCATCGCGCTCCATATCCTGACCAAGCCTTACCGTTTCCTTAAGCTCGTCAAACACAACAAAGTGTCCGCTTGGCATAATATTAGCAAGCACCAACCTTACAGAATTGCTACCTAAATCAATAATTGCTATCTTTTCCATTTATACCTCTCTTAAAAGCTTAGTTTTAAGCATTTTTCATACTTTGACAATTTATTATAACACATAAAATTCGACTTGTAAATACCGTTTTGAAAAATTTTTTATTTTTTTTCAATGTTTTTTACTCAGAACGGTATTACAAAACACGTTTCGCTAAAATTTTTTATAAAAACATTTGATTTTACGTGTTTATGCTCGTATACATTTTACTTTTTTGACCGTTAGTGCTATAATAAATATGAATACACCAATTATGGGAGAGGCTTATGAAAAAGAAACTTTTGCTTTTGCTGATAGCGGCGTTAGCTTGCTGTACAACCTTAGCGGCGCCGAGTGCAACAAGGGCGGATTCTGCTTACCAAGTAGACGCTACGGTGCTTAATTACAGCTCCTCCACCCTATATCACACCTTTACCTCCCCCTCTAACGTGTATTACAACGATGGCAAGTTGTTTGTGTTTTCGGCAAACGGCTGGGAGGTTTATCAAGACGGAGCCGTAACAAAAACCGAAATATCGGCAGACAGCTTTGCGTTTGTCAGCGGCGCAACCGTTACGCTATCAGACCGAACCGTTACCGCACAAGATACCGTTGTAACCAACGACGCAGATGCAATTTCGGCATACGGTAATGCACTTTACGTTCTTAAAGGCAACGAGATACACAAATACGAATACAACGAGGGGGCTTTTGACGGAGGAACACTTTACGCCTCGCCCACTTTACCGATTACCGCAATAGCGGCAGGCGAAGGCGGGTGTGCCTATGCCGCAATCTCTGACGACGGATACACCTCTAATGTATACACCGAAGGCGGCTTTGTCGCATCCACCACCGAAGAAATTATCGACCTCGAATACAACGGAAGTATTTATATTCTTACTGCAACAAAAATAATAAAACAAACATCCCGCTATCAGTCCAGTCAATACGCGGTTACGGGAGCAAACGCAATCACCTTGGGCGACCATGTTTATGCCGTTTTACGTACCGGAACTGTAGAGCGCATTTCATTGGACCTATCCTCATCTACCCCGATTATTGCTTCCAGCGGGGATATTGATTGGTTTTTCTCTGCGCCCTCCGACACGACCACAAGACTTGGCAAAATTTACGTTACGGACAGCGTTCTGAACAAAGTCGCTGTTATTGACGGAAAAAATATCAGTTATCTTACAGAACTTTCTTACCCGGTTGCGGTTGCCGTAGATAACAATGAAAGAGTTTACGTTGCACATAACGGCAATCGCATCGCATGCTTTACGGGCGGCGTAATGACAAGCGAAACTGAAGCCATAGGCATTATAACCGCACTGGAAACAGACAGCAACGGCAATCTCTATTACCTTACGAACGAGGGTAACGTGACTGACCTTAGCGGCAATGTCGTGCGAACGGGTGTACAAGCCTTTGCCTACGCAAGCAGCAGTCATTATCTTACGGACACACACCTTGGTGATATTGAAATAAACGCAACCGACTTTTGTGTGGATATCGAGGGCAACCTTTTTGCGGCAAACGGAAATAAAATTATTTCAATTATCGGCGGCAAGCTTACTACCTATATTGTTAACGGCATTACAAGCATTGACTCTATCGGTATTAGCAAGGTAAATAACGAAACTATCTCGTACGGTGACTTAATTCTGTGTGACAAAAGGGCAAAAGCGGTGTTTACGGTAAGCGGTTCTTTGGTGGGAGCCGCCAACCTTGATTCGCTTTATCCCAAGCCGGAAATCTCCAACGAGGCAATTGCCAAAACCAACGGACTTATAGCCAGGACCAACACCTCGGCATATATGTTCGCCAGACCCATAGAGGGCGAGATTATGCACACTGTCGCAAAGAATACCAACATTATTGTTTGCAACGACGTCAACAGCCCGGAGCCTTTTGCTTACTGCCTTGCCGAGGACGCAACAACCAATACTTTACACGCAGGTTACGTATACAAAAGCAATTTTGATACGCTTCCATATTCCACCCCAAGCGTAAGCGAGGCTAAGATAAACTCGGACAATACTCCCATATACAAATACCCCTCGCTAAAAGCACCCATTGTTACAGCTTACTCCAAGAACCTGACAGTAACGGTTTTGCCGTTTGTTGTTTGCTATACCGACGAGTACGACGACGGCTGGTACGTTGACGCCTACGGCAACAAGTGGTACCGCATCGCAGTTGGCGAGCGAGAGGGCTACGTATTGACGGGCGATACCAACGCAAACTTTTTTGGCGATACCGAGATGCCAAAGACTAATGCTACAATAACCGAAAATGCTGTTTTGTACCGATACGACGAGGCAAGCGGCACTTATGTGGAGTTTGAAGCCGCAGGGCTGTATATTGCCAAGGAAACACGCGTCGTCGTTGAAACTCCCTTTGACACCTCGCGCGAATACACAAAAATTGTGTTTTACCGTGACGGATACGGTACGATAGATACCGACTGCTACGTTAAAACGGAGTACATTGACTTCGACGGCGTGGATATTCTAAAAATCGTTGCCGTGGCGGCAATAGCTATGTCGATTGCAACTCTTGCGCTTATACTTTATTACAAGCGCAAGAACGCTAAAAAGCCCAAACGTGATGATAAATAATACAAAAAAAACGACGGAACGTACCGTCGTTTTTTTGTTAGCCGCAATCACAATTACACAATCGATTGCTCGTAGACCTATAATTTTTAATGTTATTTTTTACTCCCTTGAATCTTCTTCCATAAAAATTTTGTTTATAGAAAGCTCGTAGGCAGTACGCGTTTCCATATCGCCATTGTCAAGCCTTTTGTTGTATTCGCGCGACTGTATTCTTCCACTCACCGATAGCTTTTGCCCCACTGCAATATCCTTTACAAAGCGTGCGTTTCTACCCCACGCAATACACGGAATATAGTCCGATTTGTCGTAAGCACGGTTGACTGCAAGCAAAACGTCACATATTTCTCGATTGAACGGCGTTGTGCGATACATAGGTGCCTTACATACATATCCTGTAAGCTCTGCTATGTTAGGATTGCCGCCCTCCTCTCCTTGCGCAAAGTCGCGCACAAACACGGTAAGCATAAGCTTGCTTTTGTCGGCTACGAGCTTGTTAAAGCTGCGAAACTGACCGTAAAAAGATATTTTTTCTCCCTCGGTAAGGTCATTTCCCATAAGGCGCTCGGAGATTGTGACAGGTATGTAATCCTTTTGCTCCGAAAGCCTTGGCACCTCGAGTATAAACTCGTAAAAGCCCTCACCGTACAGCTCGTGGCTGAATTTTGGCTTAGAAAAAACCGTGCCCGAAAGAAAAACCTTGTTGCTTATTTTGATTTCTGCGTTCATAAGTATATTAACTCCTTATCTGAGTACCATCGTGAGAGATGGTATAATTATCCTTGTATATCATATCGCCTATCGTCTTAAAGGTATACCCCTTATTCTTTAGCCCTTCAATTATAAGCGGCAACGCCTCCAGCGTGTGCTTACCGTCATTGTGCATCAAAATTATGCTACCGTTTTTGACTTTTTGTAACACTCTGTTTGCAATATCATGTGCTGACAAGTCCTTCCAATCCAGGCTGTCCACGTCCCATTGAATGGTGTAAAGCCCAAGCTTTTCCGCCTCGGTAAGAAGGGTGTCGTCATAGTCGCCGTATGGAGCACGAAACAGCTGCGGCGCAACGCCCGTGACGCTTTGTATAAGCTGCATCGAGGCTTGCAGCTCCGCCCTTACGTTTTCGCGGTCTATCTTGGACATATACGGATGCGTGTTGCTGTGCGTACCGATTTCCATTCTGCCGCTGTCGTGAAGCGTTTTGAGAACGTCACCGTGCTTTTCCACCCAAAAGCCCACAGCAAAAAAGTTTGCCTTGATATCGTACTTAGTAAGCGTGTCTAAAATACCAAGCGTTTTGTCTGCACCCCATGCTGCATCAAAGGATAGCGCCACCGCCTTCTCCTCGGTTTGCACGCAGTAAATGGGAAGCTTTTTTGGCGTTTTGTTTTGCCACACCGCCGCACTCCCCGTAAAGTAGCACGTTAGCGTCAAGGCAATGATAACAAAGCCTGCAATAAGGCACTTTATCAGGAACGACCTTTTTACAACTACGAATTTCACTTTTTTGCACCCCTATATTAGCATATTAAAATTTAAGTTTAACCAAGAGTTTTGTCGAGCATTGTTTTTTTTGGTCGCATTTGTGCGCCGGCAAATCAAAAAACTCATACCCGTCGTTTTAGAGTATGAGCTTTTTTTTGCTTATAGAACTTATTTAATCCATCGTACGCCTTTTGTGTGTGCGAATTTTGATTATTTTGCTCTAATTTGAAGCGGCGCTATACGCCTTTTGAGCAATTTTCATGTAATCGTGAAAATTTTCCATATCCACAAGCGTATCATATTTGCCAACCTTGTGCGTACCCTCATCGCTTAAATTGTCCGTGCCATCATATCCGTAAAATCCGTGGTTACGCAAATGAGTGCTTATTTTATAAATATTTTCCTTATAGCTGCTTTCATAATTTTTTCCATCGTGCCAGCCGTTTTTGAGCTTATCTGCCCACTCGTTCTTTTTTAGTCCACAGCCATCATACTCATCGAACGGCACACCGTAACCGCTACCGTCCTCCCTTATAATATCAAAGTCGCCCTCCTTTACGCAAGCTATATACCACTCTCCACCCGTTGCCGTGCTTACATAGCTGTCAAAGCTTTTGTCCTCTCCCTCAAATTGATTGCAAATATATGTCCCTTCGCAATACTCAAAAACCTTTTGACCAACACGCACGTGCTTCGCATAGCCATCCACAGCATTGTCTATTTGTACGCCGTAGCTGTAATATGCTTGCTCATCAGTATCGAGCGCACCCATATCGTAAACGGACAAATACTCGTAAATATGCGCTTCCAGAATTTTGCCGTCGCCATCCACCGTCATTGTCACCTTAACGGGGCATGCACCGTTAGTAATTCCGTACGCCGTACCCTCGTTTTTCGTTATTTCGGGATTGTTACAGCCCAATATAGCATATGCAAAAGCAATCGCAAAAACAAACAAAACTAATCTTTTCATACTTTTTCTCCCTTGTCTAATTTCTTTTTTTTATTCTTATGCTCCTTAACGCACGAAATAATTGCCGTTATAAGCTGATAGACTCCAAGCACGATTAAAAAATACCCAAAGCAGGCAGACAGCAGCTTTCCGTCCATATCCTTGACGATGAGCGATGCAATTATTCCGACAGCGGTAGCAGGTAAAGCAACCCACCAAAAATACTCGCCCTTTATAAGTCCGTTCTTTGCATGAATAATTATTGCAACCACCGACATCGGAATAAATGCAATAAGGTTTATTGATTGCGCAATATGCTGAGACACCGAACAAAAAATGGTTAGTAGCGGTATAAGGAGCGTTCCTCCGCCCATACCCATTCCTCCTATCAAGCCGCCCACTATGCCCACCAAAATGTAAAGCACTACCATCAGAAAAATGCAAGCCTTACCCCTGCCGCAATCATAAGCACGGCAAAGATAACAGCTACAACCCCCGACCTTAATTTTTTGAGCAGCAACGCGCCTGCTATACCTCCGGCTACAACTCCACCGCCCACGATTAGCGTAAGACGCAAGTCAAAATAACCGCTTACAACGTAAGTAATCGCACTTGCTATACTGATAGGTAAAATAATGAGCATCGCCGTTGCATGTGCTACCTTTGTCTGCTCTTTTAGTACCTTATCAAGTAGCGGAACGCACAACATTCCTCCGCCACCACCGAAAAAACCGTTGGCAAATCCTACGCCAAGGCCTCCTGCAATCATTATCAAATTTCGTACCCGTTTTTTCATCATAAATAGTTTTGCCGCATTTGAAGCAAAATAATTACAAATTGATGACATTAAAAGCAAATAAAATTAAAATGTACCCTCTAATCGTTTGCAAAATAATGTCAAATGTTATATAATGTAGGTCGTGTGCGTATACACGTGCGCACGCGTAAGAATTTTACAGTAATACTTTTTAGCAAGGTGAACGATGAAAAACATGAGTAAAATCAAAAAAAGTTTGACTTGGCTTGCTTGCGCCGCTTTGGCGTTTGCTTGCCTGCTACCGTGTCTTGGTCTTACTGCCGTAAAAGCAGTAAAAGCAGACACTGTTATTGATTACTACACAACCGTAGAGATCAGCGAAAATCAGTTTGACGCGGCGGGCTCGAGCGTTCTTAAGTCGCTCAACAGTTGGGAATCCTCATATATCGGCGACTACTCGGGTAACGTTATTTCGGGCGTAGTGGACCTTAGCACCGATTCCGGAAAGCTCGAAGACTTTATGGAAAAAACCAAGCTTGACGCTTACGGGGAGTTTGCAGATGGCAAGAGCAAGCCCACCACTCCGTTTGGCCGTAACACGAACGACCCCAACGGCAACCTTTACTTCCCCGGCACCAACTCCAAGGCCCTTATGATAAACACCAACGATACCGACTCTAAGCGCGGTACCGCTTACGGTTATAGCTCGGAGGATATCGAGCTTAAGGCCTACAGCTATTATAAGTTCTCGGTTTGGACAAAAACGAGCGATTTCTCACAGGACACCGGCGCAGTTATCAAGCTAAGCGGCTTTGATTACGATATCGGCTTTTGGAATATCGACAACAGTGAAGAAATCAACAACAGTACGCTTGGATTTACCGAATACGTAATTTATGTTGCTACGGCCGAAAAAGATTCTACCGTAAAGCTTAACCTTCAGGTGGGCGACAGCTACTCCTTTGGTGAATACGGTAATGTAGATTATATCGCTCATAACCACCCCTCCAGCGGATATGCTTTCTTCGACAATATTACCTGCAACAAGCTTTCGGCAAATGCCTTTGCTCATGAAGCAAGCAACCGTGGCAACGTATTGGTACACGACTTTAACACCGACATCGGCAAAAGCGTTGGTGTAAAAAGCATAACATCGCTTACCTCTATGGATGGAGAGGAAATGGGCTCGTTTGCGGGCGGCATGAACGGTTGGACCAGAATCGACGAGGATGATACACCGGTACGGCTTATCTTGC
>SVHR01000038.1 GCA_015055705.1 Clostridiales bacterium
ACTGTCCACACTCGCGTATAGAGGAGCGCAAAGAGGCAATAAGGTATGCCGTTCGTCACGCAGGTAAGGACGATATTATATTAATTGCAGGCAAGGGTGCAGAAAAATATCAGGATATTATGGGAACAAAAATTCCCTACTCCGACGAGGATTTTGTTATGCAGCTTGTTGCCGAGGAGGGAATTTGATAAAAATTTTACTTGCCTTGATTACGGCTTTTGCGATTACGCTGGCCGTAATGCCCATCGTTATTTATTTTACAAAAAAGCTAAAATTACGCCAAACCATACTCTCTTACGTGGACAAGCATTTTAGTAAAAGCGGAACGCCTACTATGGGCGGCATCGGGTTTTTAATAGGTATTGCGATTGCGACTCTTGTATTAGAGCTTGATAGGACGACTGTTATATGCGTTGTGGTAATGCTGGGATACGGCGTAGTCGGCTTTTTGGATGACTTTATCAAGGTATATTTTAGGCGCAACGAGGGCTTAAAGCCATATCAAAAAATCATATTCCAGCTGCTGATTGCCGTCATAATTTCGGTAAGCGCATACAATAATTCAAGCGAAATCTCGTATTTATTCGGTAAAGTGGATATAGGATATTTTGCAATTCCGCTAAATATTTTTTTGTTTTTGGCGTTTACCAATTCTGTAAATCTTACCGACGGACTTGACGGACTTGCTTCATCCGTAATGCTTGTCAGCATGATATTTTTCGGTGGCGTACTTGCCGTAGGCGCGCTTATTACAAGTGGACAAGCCCCGTCGCTTAGCATATTTTGTGCGGCAATAGTGGGAGGCATGATTGCTTTTTTGATTTATAACTGCTATCCAGCCAAGATTTTTATGGGCGATACCGGATCGCTTGCGCTCGGTGGCGCTTTTGCCGTTCTGGCTGTTTACAGTGGACAAGTCGTTGCGGCGGCGCTGACGGGAATAATGTTTGTTGTAAGCGCTGTGTCTGTGATTTTGCAGGTGCTTCACTATAAGCGCACGAAAAGAAGGATATTTCTTATGGCGCCCTTTCATCATCATTTAGAAAAAAAAGGACTGCACGAAAACAAAATTGTAGGTATATATTCGGGCATAACATTCTTTATTTCTGCACTTACTCTGATTGCCGCTATAAGTAATATTTAGGGCTTTGTCCGCATAAGTTATTGTATGAACAATAACTATTTTGGTAAAAGAATTTTGATAGTAGGTAGCGGCATAAGCGGTAAGGGTGCGGCTTATGCGCTTAAACAAAGCGGAGCGCTTATTTATTTTTATGATGGTGAAATTCCCAACTCAATCGACATTATCGTAATGAGCCCGGGTATTCGCGATGAAAAATTTATAGCATACGCTAAACAAAACGATATTCCTATTATAGGCGAAATTGAGCTTGGATTTTCCTTAGATAATGCGCCCGTAATTGCAATAACCGGAACCAACGGCAAAACGACGACTACAATGCTGACGGGCGATATTTTGTCGCGCAGTGGATACAAAACAATTGTTTGCGGCAACATAGGCACGTCATACTCTAAAAACGCACTGCTTACGCATGAGCGTTCGGTGGTGGAGGTTAGCAGCTTTCAGTTGCTTACCGTAAAGGAGTTTGCGCCAAAGGTAGCGATTATCACCAACATAACGCCCGATCATCTTGATAGACACGGCAATATGCAAAACTACATAAACGCTAAGCTTAATATTTGCCGAAATCAAACGGCAGAGGATTATGTAATAGTGCCTCGTGAGGTGAGAGTTCTTTTAAAAGAATTTGGAGTAAAAAGTCAAATCGTCACGCTTGGGAGCGATATTACTGTTCAAAAGGAAGCGCTGTGGGTTTTTGGTAAGAAGATTGCAGACGTAGACGAGCTGCAACAAAAAGAGGAGCATAACCTTACTGACGCGCTGTTTGCTTCGTGTGCGGCGATTTTACAAGGCGCGACTCTGTCAGCTGTGCATGATGCACTCATTGGCTTTAGATCAGCTGAGCATCGCCTTAGCTTCGTGGGCAAGGTGAATGGTAAAAATTATTACAACGATTCAAAGGGTACTAATATAGGTGCGGCACTCGCGGCAGCAAAAAGTATGACGGGCAGTACGGTGCTGATTGCAGGCGGAAGTGATAAGGGCTATGAGTTTGACGAGTTGTTTGTTGAGCTTCCTAAGTGTGTCAAGTACGTAATCGGAATGGGCGAGGTAAAGGAAAAGCTTCGCCTTGCGGCAGACAGGCAAGAATACGAGGGATTTATTATTTGTTCAGGGCTGGAGGAGGCTATGGAAACAGCAAAACGCTTAGACGTATCCAATGTTTTGTTGTCACCCGCAGCGGCAAGCTTTGATTCGTACGAGGGCTACGATAAGCGCGGCGAGCATTTTGAGAGGCTGATTCGTGCATAAAAAAGAAGGAAAATTCGATTTTATACTGCTTGCCATAACGGTAGGCCTTGTTGCTTTCGGCGCTATTATGGTGTATTCTGCATCTATGTATAGCGCCAAAATCAATTATGGCAATGAATATTATTTTTTGTACAAGCAGTTATTTGGAGCTGTTTTGGGATTTGCCGCAATAGGTATTTTGAGCATAACTGACTATCATATTTTGGATAAGCTTAAATATATCATTTTGGCGGTATCTATAATTTTGCTTGTCTTGGTTTTTATACCCGGGATAGGAATCGAAAGCTACGGTGCGCGCAGATGGATAAACCTGCCGTTTTTTTCGATGCAAGCTAGCGAGGTATCTAAGTTTGGATTTATAATTTTTACAGCTTCGTATATGGCAAAAAATCACAATAAGATGACGCGGTTTTCGGGGATTTTGCCCGTATTGCTTGTGGGCGGTGTGATATGTGTGCTTATAATATTAGAGCCAAACATGTCTATTACGATATGTATGATACTGTTGATGTTCGTCATGCTTTTCGTCGGTGGGGCAAGAATAAAGCATTTTTTAATTCTTGCTGTACCCGTAATTGCGCTTGTGCCTATACTTATTCTTATCGAGCCGTATAGATTAAATAGGCTTATGGCTTTTTTAGACCCGTGGGAGTCGCCACTCGGTGAGGGATACCAGCTTATACAGTCCTTTTATTCGCTGGGTAGCGGTGGCTTGTTTGGTTTGGGGCTCTTTAATTCAAGACAAAAGTATCTCTTTTTGCCGTTTAGCGAAAGTGACTTTATATTCAGTATAATTGGCGAGGAGCTTGGACTTTTTGGTTGCGTTATAGTTATTGCCGCCTTTGTACTGCTTATATTCAGAGCAATACTCATTGCGCAAAAAGCACCTGATAGATTCGGGTGTTATCTTGCAAGCGGCATCGCGGCAATTATCGCCATACAGGTTTGTGTAAACATTGCTGTGGTAACAGGCTCAATTCCGCCAACAGGATTGCCGTTGCCATTCATAAGCGCAGGGTCTACCTCGCTAATCGTATTTTGTGCAAGCACCGGAATACTGCAAAGTATATCATTGCGCAGTCACAGGAGCGTATTATTGCTAAAGTATAAAAAAATTAAGAAAAAAAGAAGGGTAAAAGAAATAGAAAAAAACTGTCAATCATAAGACTGACAGTTTTTTGTTTTTGTATTAAGACTAATTTAGCCGATGAATCTTGCCTTCAAGATTCCCTCAACGCCGCTAAGCTTATCTGCGGTGCAGTTGCACTCAACGTCAACTACAGCGTAGCCATAAACGCCACGATGAGCTTCTGCCATGTCGTCAACATTAATGCCCTGCTTAGCAAGGAGAGCCTTGATATCCTCAACGTCCTTCGTGCAAACGCAAAGACGACGGGACTTGGTGCGCTCCTTCTGAAGCTTCGGATAGTTAACCGAGTTTACGATGTTGCCGTTTTCGATGAAATCAACCATCTGCTTAGCAGCCATGTAAGCGCAGTTATCTTCTGCTTCGGGAGTGCTTGCGCCAAGGTGCGGGGTAGCAACGATACCGTCAACGCCGAGAACCTCTTCACAGGGGAAGTCGGTAACGTAGCGATTAACCTTGCCACTCTTAACAGCTTCTACGATAGCAGCGTTCTCAACAAGCTCACCACGAGCGCAGTTGATGATGTTAACGCCATCCTTCATCATAGCGATGGTCTCAGCGTTAATCATGTGCTTGGTGTTGTCGTTGAACGGAACGTGAAGCGAAATGTAATCACATTCCTTGTAAAGCTCCTCGAGCGATACTATTCTCATGTCGGGATTGATAGCGTCGATGCGCTCCTTGGTGATGTGCGGATCGTAGCCGATAACATTCATACCAAGAGCGAAAGCTGCCTTTGCAAGCTTGCTGCCGATTGCGCCAAGACCTGCGATACCAAGAGTCTTGCCAAAAATCTCGCCGCCAACAAAAGCCTTCTTTCCGTCTTCTACCTGCTTGCCGATTTCAGCGGTGCCCTTAAGCTCCTGCGACCAGGTAAGAGCGGGAGCAATTCTTCTGCCGCACATAAACAACATGCAAAGAGCAAGCTCCTTTACTGCGTTGGAGTTAGCACCCGGGGTGTTGAATACTACAACGCCCTTATCTGCACACTTGTCAAGCGGAATGTTGTTTACGCCTGCGCCTGCACGAGCAACGCAAAGAAGCGAATCCGCAAGGGGATAGTCGTGCATCTTGAACGAACGGAGGATGATACCGTCGGGCTGCTCGCATTCGTCGGTAAGCGTGTACGAAGCAGGGAACTCCGAGTTTGCAACTTTACTGATTTTGTTGAGTTTTAAAATCTTAGCCATTTTAGAATTAGCTCCTTAAATTATTTGTTTTCCTTTTCGAACTTAGCCATGAATTCAACAAGCTTCTTTACGCCCTCGATCGGCATAGCGTTGTAGATGCTTGCGCGCATACCTCCAACGAGCTTATGGCCCTTAAGGGTTACGAGGCCTTCCTTAGCTGCTTCTGCAATGAACTTAGCGTCAAGCTCAGCCGAGGGCGAGAAGAACGGTACGTTCATAAGCGAACGGTCAGCAGGATTTACCTTGTTTACGAAGAACTTGCTGTTGTCGAGGAAGTCATAAAGAATCTTTGCCTTTTCCTCGTTGATTTTCTGCATTGCGGGAACGCCGCCAAGCTCCTTAATGTAGCGGAATACTTCCATAGCTACGTAGGTAGACCAGCAGGGCGGGGTGTTGTAAAGGCTCTTCTGATCAACCTGAGTCTTCCACTTAAGCATGGTGGGGCAGATGGGAGCGCACATATCCTGCAAATCCTTGCGAACGATAACAACGGTTACGCCTGCGGGAGCAACGTTCTTCTGAGCGCCGCCGTACAATACGCCGAACTTGCTTACGTCCATAACCTCGCTGAGGATGTTGGACGAAACGTCACCAACAAGGGGGACGCCAGCCGGAGTCTCAGGGATTTTGGTGAAGCGAGTACCGTAGATGGTGTTGTTGTAGCACATGTGAACGTAGTCAGCATCTGCACGGAACATATCGGGGGTAGTAGCGGGAATATAGGTGAAATCCTTATCCTTGCTGCTTGCAGCTGCTACAGCGTCGGTGAACTTCTGAGCTTCCTTGTAAGCCTTGCTGGAGAAGTTGCCCGAAAGGATGTAGTCTGCCTTGCCATTTTTATGAAGGTTGAGGGGAATAGCCTCGAACTGCATAGAAGCGCCACCCTGAACGAAGATGATATCATAGTTCTCGGGAACGTTCATAAGCTCACGAAGAAGGCTCTCAGCTTCGTTGTTGATTGCGTCATAGTACTTGGAGCGGTGGCTCATTTCCATAACGCTCATGCCCGAACCTTCGTAGTTGAGCATCTTGCTTTGAACCCTTTTGAGAACTTCCAACGGAAGCATAGAAGGACCTGCCGAAAAATTGTAAACTCTATCCATAAAAATACTCCTTGAATATTTATTGTAGCTTCATTATAACATTACTTTTTACAAAACGCAAACAAAAAGCGGTCATATTTATACAAATCTTGGGGGAAATTTTTTATTTATATTATACAATGTGGTTAAGGATATGGTGTGGAAGGCAAAAACTGTTTTTGTCGTGTACAGAAACACATATGTAGAGGTTGACAAGGATACAGTTTTTGTAGTAAAATGATACCAGAGGTGGGTTATGTTTACTAAAAAACACAAAAAATTGCTTGTATCAATAAATGAGGAAATAAAACAAATTAAGTCGCTGGTGACGGCTCAAGGTGAGGAAATAGATAGGCTCAAAAAGTTGACCGAAGAAAATTTGATTACTATGTCGGGCGAGGGCGAAGCCGCTAAGCGCAGCAGCTACGGTAGTATTATTGTGGACGAGATCGATTCACTAAGCAAAAAGCTTGAGGAAGTATCGCGTTTGCTACACAAAAAAAATTGCGAAGATGAAAGCGCGGCTCAGAATGAGTTTTCCTTGCTGGAACTCAAAAGCGATCTTGTAAAGCTTGCTCAATTGCTCGAGGACTAATTCACAGTACAACTTATTTATATGACGAAAAACAAAAAAGGCTACAAGATTATGAGTAGTCTTTTTTGCTTGAAAAAAGAAACTTTTGTAAGCACATTTTGCCCTTGGCGCATATATAGAAGTGTTAAGGGGGTATCGTTATGGACGCACTCGTCGTATCAAAATGCAATAGACTAAGCGGCAAAATTAAGCTTTACGGTGCAAAAAATGCTATTTTGCCCATTATCGCGGCGTGCGTTCTTACCTCGGACGAGGTACAGCTTTGCGGCTGTCCGCATCTAAGCGATATTGACGATATGCTGGCGATTATTGCAAGCATAGGTGGTAATGTGAGATTTGATGGCGAGCAAATATTTGTTTGCTGTAAGGCGGTCAATCCGTATACGATAGACTATGCTCTTATGCGAAAAATTCGATCTTCCGTCTTTATTTTGGGGCCGCTTTTATCAAGGTGCGGCGAGGCGGAAATCGCTTTGCCGGGTGGATGCGAAATAGGCCAGCGACCCATCGACCTTCACCTTGACGGACTAAAAAGCCTTGGTGTAAGTGTACAAGAGTGTTCGCAAAAGAATACGGTAAGCTGCAAAGGGTTGCCGAGGGGAGGCATAGTAAAGTTAAAATATCCCAGCGTGGGGGCAACCGAAAATCTTATGATGGCGGCGGCGATAGGAACAAAAAAAACCGTCATTTACGGTGCGGCTAAAGAACCCGAAATAGTTGACCTTGCGATGTTTCTGAATACGTTGGGCGCAAGGGTTTTTGGGGCAGGAACGGATTTGATAGTGGTCGAGGGCAAAGGACGCTTGCACGGTGCAAGATACAGGTCTGTTCCCGACCGCATAGTCGCAGGTACGTATATGGCGGCAGTCGGGGCTGTGGGCGGTGACGTTTACATAGAGGGTGCAATCGGTGATCATCTTGACGCGGCACTGCATAAATTCAGACTTATGGGTATGGATATTATGGAGGAGCAACGCGGAATACGTGTGCGCCAAAACGGAAGAATAAAGGCTGTTAAGCAGACAGTTACCTTGCCGTATCCCGGATTTCCTACCGATTTACAGCCCCTGCTTGTTGCGGCGCTGTGTAGTGCAGAGGGTGAAAGCGTCGTTACAGAAACACTATTCGAAAATCGCTTCCGTTATGTTTATCAGCTTGAGCGCATGGGCGCAGACGTAATTTTGGACGGCTGTAATTCGGTAATTATAAAAGGCAGAAGCTTATATGGTGCAGAGGTTTATGCTCAGGATTTGCGAGGCGGTGCCGCACTTGTCGTAGCGGCACTAACGGCTGAAGGGCAAACCACGGTAAACGGAGTAGAGTACATAGATAGAGGTTATCAGTCGCTTGGTGACGAGCTTAATTTATTGGGAGCAAATATAAAACGCCTTACTCTACAGTAAGGCGTTTGGTAAAATTTTTGCAGATACGTTAGTTTGTTTTTAAGTCATTTTCGATTTTTATTGCTGTAATATCGTCGATAATTTTAAATCTCGGATAGGTGTCGCAATACGGGTCGGCAAAGGAAGCTTTTTCTATTTTTTTTATTTCTTCAGCTATCTCGAGTTCATTGCTAAACATTTCCGTATGACTGTTATAAATACACAAATGCTCGTATGCTTGCGAAAATCCGTCCGAATACAAGTATATCGTTTTGACTTTTTTACGCTCGATTTTCATTGTCTTTGGCGTAAGCGTAGGCGTCGGGCTTAGTGTAAAGGCGGTATAGCCATTAGGCTTGTTAATCATTTTTCGGTGACGAATCAAAGTATCGCTTATATATTTGCGCGCATCTAAATTGTGGATATTTTTTTCTTTTGCAATCGCTACCATTTGCTGCAAAGCGATGGTATCAAGGCGGTTAAGGGCAGGAGAGTGCAATCGCACTATTTGACTGTCGGTGGTGATAAATGTAACCTCGCAATCGCCCAATGCGTATGCGTAAAAATAAGTATCATCATATTCTACCCAAGATGCACTGGCAGACGGTATATTGTCCTCATTTTTGGTTGTGGGTAAATCGTAAAATCCGTCCTTAGCCAACTTCAAAAGGCGGTCTGAAATCAAACCGCTACATTTTGAAATGTTCTTTTTTATGTAATTAACCATCCAGCAGGCTTCGTTTAGATGGGGTGACTTGATAAGCGGAGTGGCGCCGTCAATTACCATAAAAAAGTCTTTACCGATGATAAATCTGTCTTCATTCCAATAATGTGATTTTCTGGTTTTTGTGGTGACTTTCATACTAACCCTTATTCAAAATTATGATCAAAGATACCGCTAGTATAGCTATGCCGACAAGAATCAGCAATATGTCATAAACATAAAATCTTTTTTTTGTTTCACGAAAATTCAAGGTGAAGCCAATCAAGATTGTGCCTACAAGAACCATCAAAAGCCCAAAGTAACACAACATCAGCATTGCTAACGTAAATGTGTCAGTAACAGTTGTAAAGATATTGATTGCCCCTAACAAAAATCCAAGCAGAGTAGTCATTAGTGCTATGGATTTATAGTTGTTCACCTTTATTTTTTCTAGGTCACCAACCTTTTTTTCATTAAGGTCGTAGGCGTGGATAATGTCCGATTTAGCCAAAAATTGATTATATTCGTTTATTTCAGAGGCTCTATCTTCCGAAGCGGGGATCTTTTCGATTGCATACAAAATATCAGCCTCGCCCTTTTCGTATTTGCCAAGCAAAATAAGCAGCCTTCCACGAATTAAGAAAAATTTGTTGTATACCTTTTGGCTGTCGCCAATTTCTTTTTTGTCGATTTCGATTGCTTTGTTGATCCATTTAAGTGCGTTTGCAATAATGGCACGACGCTCTGGGTCGTTTCTTTCCTCCAAATTGTACTCAAAATATTTGCAAACCAAAGAGCAGTAAACGTTTATAACGCCTTGATTTGTTGTAAAATCGCATTTGTCGTTTTGCAGCTGAATCAAGCGCTCGGCCTCCATGATTGCATTAAAAAGAGCGAATTGACTTGTACACTTATTGAGTATGCCCATAAGCAAGAGATGCTTCATAATTTCGTACTCGTTAAAGTTTTCATCATATTGCTGAGCAAGCGTAAGAAAATTGCCGTAATTTTGTCGTCTGCACATAGAAAAGAGTATAAAGAACAGCACAAAAGCAAGCGGCTTATTTCTTGTGTTACCATGTTCGTCCGTTTTAAGGTTAGCATTTATTTCTCTAAGCAGATTGCTTTTAAGATCTTCGTTTATTAAATGTGATTTTGCAATATCGGTGATTTCGATTTCGAAGCTTCTTATGTTTACCGCTTTTTCAAAGTCAGCAGTTTTTGATAAACGCACTGATTCTTCCATGATTTTTTCGAAGCTTGATGGTTGATTATCTTTGTTTTGTTCCGTTGTGCTCATAGCTTATCCCCGATTCTTTGGTGTGATTTATAAATATCGTAGTATGATACTTATTTTCTGATAGTATATCACGGAATTAAATTTTTTTCAAGGCTTTAAGCGAAAGTTTTTTTAACTTTCAATTATTAAATTAACTCAAAAAAGAATGCTAAAATGTTATAAAATACTTGCTTTTTTGTGTTTATTTTGGTACAATAATGGCGTATGCGTAACAAAAGATTGTTAATAATTTTTGGTATATTACTTTCTTTAACACTGCTTATTGCAATTGGCAGTGCGGTTTTCAGCATTAAAATGCTAAACGCATATTGCTACAACTCAGACGACGAGGTTCTTATGTCCAAGGTTCAGCAATTTGAAAAGGATCTTATCGGCAAAAGCATCTTTTCGCTTGATGAGCAAGCGCTTATCGAGGAGGTCGAAAAGGAGATTGGCGGAATCAAGGTTGTTAATATCGAAAGATTATTTCCCAACCGCGTTTCTATAAATTACGTTAAGCTTTACGACTACTTCGAGGTTTGTTACGATGGCAATTATTACATAAGCGGTATTGACGGCAGAATTTTAAAAAAGCAGGAGCAAAGCCGGGACAGTGAGGTAATAAAGATCAAGCTCAATCTTACGGAAGTTCCCGAGGTAGGCGGTTATTTTTCGTCGGCAGATAGATTTGAGGCTTTGCAGGACATGATTCAAATGCTCGAAAAGCTTAACTACCGAGAAACTAATGCCCCTGCGCTTATTGAGTCGATAGACCTTGTAAGCAGCGAGTCGGCAATTTACGTTCAGACGCGCTCGGGTGTTTTGATAAAGATCTTGCAGGACGACAATGCGGGCGAAAAATTACGCAAGGCGTTGTCCTTGTATACGGCAAGACCTGAGTATCGCACATCGGGAATGATTATAGTTGTCAATTCGAACGAAATTTTTTATTCGCAGCAAAGTGATAATACAAACGAGGAGAGTATTTTATGACACAGGACGTAGCAATTCTTGATTTTGGGTCGGGTAAAATCACGGCACTTATAGGTCAGCGTGGTCTTAATAATACGTTTATAATAAACGGCAAGGGCGAGGCCGATTACGACGGTTTTTGCGACGGTGAATTTTTTAAGCCCGAGCAGCTCCCCTTGGCTATTCATCACGCATTAAACGCTGCCGAAACGATGGCAAAGGTAAAAATAGACAAGCTTTACGTAGGCGTTCCGGGCGACTTTACGATTTGCGTATGTAAGGATATCGAAAGGACATTTGGTGACAACAAGCATAAAATATCGTCAAAGGACGTAGATGCGTTACACCAGCAGGGCAATACCTTTACCGACCCTGCATACAAGCTTATAAACGTTCAACCCATTTATTACACGCTTAGCAACGAGCGCAGGCTTATCGAGCCGGTTGGGCTTATGTCGTCTAAGCTCAAGGGTCATATATCGTATTTACTTGCCGAAATAAATTTTGTTGATACGGTTGAAACAATTCTAAAAGGCTTCGAAATCAACGAGATAGAGTTTGTATCCGGCATACTGTCCGAGGTGCTCTTCCTTTTTGAGGAAACCAAGCGCGACCAATATGTAGTTCTTATTGACGTTGGATATATTACGACAAGCGTGGCGGTTGCTCGAGGCGATGGCTTGCTTTCGCTTCATTCGTTCAGCTTAGGTGGAGGAAATATTACCGGCGACCTTGCGACGTTCTTTAAGATATCGTTTGCCGAAGCCGAAACGCTAAAGCGCAAGGTTGTGCTTACTCTTAGTATGGAAAGCGATGACTACTATATGGTAAGTGAAAAATATCCCGCGGCAAACGTAAACGAAATTGTTGCCTATCGCGTAGGAAACATTGCAAAGACTGTTCAAAAATGCCTTGATATGTGCGACTACGTTATTCCCGAAAACGTAACCTTCTCGCTTACGGGTGGAGGGCTCTCGTATATTAGGGGGGCAAAGGAGATTTTGGCGGACAAGCTTAGCCGCAAGGTGGAGGTTGTTGCACCCAGAATTCCGCAAATGGAAAATCCCGCATGGTCAAGTAGCCTTGGCTTGCTTGATCTTGCAATTAATATTCAGGATTCGCAAAAGAAAGGCTTTTTTGCGAAGTTATTCAAAAAGTAAGTTTGGAGGTATATAATGGAAACTAAGGATTATATGAAGCCGCCCGTAGCAATAAAGGTTATCGGTGTAGGCGGTGGCGGAAATAATGCAATAAACAGCATGATTGACGTTAATTTGAAAACAGCGGAATTTATCGCTATTAATACCGACTTGCAGGCTCTTAAGATGTCTAAGGCGCCTATAAGAATTCAAATAGGTGACAAGCTTACTCACGGTCAAGGCGCGGGCGCAAATCCTGAGGTAGGTCAGCGTGCGGCAGAGGAAAGCAGACTTGCTATCACCGAGGCCATCAAGGATGCTGATTTGGTGTTTATTACGGCAGGTATGGGCGGTGGAACGGGTACCGGAGCGGCTCCCGTTATTGCAAGCATCGCAAAGGAAATGGGCAAGCTTACCGTTGCCGTTGTTACCAAGCCGTTTGCGTTTGAGGGCAGAGTAAGAATGGAGCATGCCGAAATAGGTATTGCAAACCTTCGTAAGGTGGTTGATACCATAGTTATAATTCCCAACGAAAAGCTCATGCTTGTTGCACCCAACTTGCCCATGATGGATTCGTTCAAATATGCTGACGACGTACTAAGACAAGGTATACAGGGAATAAGCGACATTATCGTTTCGCCCATGCGTATCAACGTAGACTTTGCAGATGTATGCACCGTAATGCGCGATAAGGGTATCGCTCATATGGGCATCGGCAGAGGTAAGGGCGAGGGCAGAACCACCGAGGCTGTCCAGCAAGCGGTATACAGCCCCATGCTCGAAACCTCTATCGAAGGAGCAACCAGCATTATAATCAACGTGATCGGTAGCCGCGATATGACGCTTAAGGAAGTAAATGAGGCAGTTGCAG
>SVHR01000039.1 GCA_015055705.1 Clostridiales bacterium
CGGCTTTGCAATTATCCCCGGCGTGCTTATTATAGCAAACCTCGTAATGCTTCTCAGTGACGGACAGGCAATTGGCGGAGGCTACAATGGAGCCTCCGGACAAGGCGTAGGCTTAATACCGTGGCTTGGTGAGTCGTTGTCGTTTATCCTCGATCCGCTGTTTGGCTTCCAAAGTGCAGATGCAATCAGCGTACCCATTACGGCACTTGGTAGTGCGGGTGCGGCAATTGCGCTCGTAGGTGACGGCATATATACCGCAACCGAAATTTCGGTGTTTACCGCAATGTGTATGTTCTGGTCGGGATATCTTTCGACGCACGTTGCAATGATGGATAGCTTGGGCTTTAGAAAGCTTACCACCAGCTCGATTTTGTATCACACAATCGGCGGTCTTGCGGCAGGTATAAGCGCACATTGGCTTTACGCTTTGCTTGCACTGCTATTTGTATAACGCGACAAAATTTTGCGCAAAAACAACTTAATAAAAAAGCAAAAATGCACAAAACGCAATAGCGTTTGTGCATTTTTGCTACAATTTGGATATTTTACTTGATTGGTTTTTCCAAGAAACGGCGTGTAATATTTACGCCAAAGATGCTTGGCTATAGCTTGACGGTGGCGTACCAAATGATAAAAACAACCACACAGATAATGCCCACAATCCAGCGAATTTTTTTTGCCTTATTTTCGTCAATAGGCTTGTATGTGTCCTTTTTTTGCCCCTCTTTTAGGTAATGGCCGCAGCACACGCAGGTGTCGATTGTAGTGGGCATTTCTTCACCGCAATGGGTGCATTTGATTGTGGCAGGTTGTCCCGCTACGGGCTTGTACTCACCGGCAGTAAGCTCGGGGTTGTTAATGCTTGTGGTGTAGCCGTCCTTTTTGCTTACACGGGGAACGTACCCGTCCTCGAGGCCGTGAAGCTTTGGCTTGCCGATAGAGCTTTCGGCTTGCTCTGTTGCTTGAGTGTTTTCCTTGTCGAGGGTTTCGTTTATATTCTTATTTTGGTTGTCGCTCATTTACGTATTCTCCTTAATATTTCAGGTACGGTCTCTGCAATCTTTTTGAGTGCGCCTTCCTCGAAGGGCGAGGTAAGACCTGCCTCAGAGCAAAGGCGGCTAAACGGTACCGAGCCACCCTTGCGGCACAAATCAAGATAGCGGCTAAGCGCATCGGCAAAATCGGTTTGCGAAGCTGCCAAAAAGCCAAGAGCTACGGTTTGAGCAAGGCAGTAATCTATATAATAGAAGGGCGTTTCGTAAATGTGCATCTGATATTGCCATCTTGTACCAAGCTCGAGATAGGGGATACCCTCAAAGGAGAGGTAGGGGCGATACTTTCGTTCAAGATCAAGATACGCCTTGTTGCGCTCCGACGGGGTAAGCGAGGGATTTTCGTATACAATGTGCTGAAATTCGTCTACGATTACGCCGTACGGAATAAAGCTTAGTGCCGAAAGTAAATGCTTGTACCTGTATTTGTCGGCGTCCTTGCCAAAGAATCTGTCCATGTACGGCCAGCAAAGGAATTCCATCGACATCGAGTGACATTCAGCCGTTTCACAGCCGCCGATATCAAGCTCGCGGTCGCCGTCAAAAGCCATATTCATAGCAATTGCGTGACCAAACTCGTGCGTAACGACGTCGATATCTTCATTTGTACCGTTGAAGTTTGCAAGGATAAATATCTGTCGCAAATCCTCGATAGCGGTGCAATAGCCGCCACCCCATTTGCCCTTGCGAGCATCCACGTCGAAGGCATCGGCTTCTACCATTTTGGCAAAAAGCGCACCTGTTTCGGGTGACATTTCGTCATACATAAGCTGACCCTGCCTAAAAATCTCGTCCTTGTCAATTACGGGGCAGGGCTCGCCATCGGTAAAGCAAACGGAGTCGTCAAAAAACATATAGTCGTCTATTCCTAAATCACGCGCAAGCTGTTTTTTGATGTCGGTGATGACGGGAACAAGGTCGGACAGAACGCTTCTACGGAATTTTTCCACCATTTCGCGGTTATAGTCAAGCCTTTCCATATTAAGATAGCCAAGCTCAACGTAGCTTTTGTAGCCAAGCTTCTTTGCCATTTTATCGCGCACGTGAACTAATCTGTCGTAGATATCGTCAAGCTTTTCGGCGTGTGCGGCAAGCCCCTTTCCAAGAGCCACGCAAGCCTCACGGCGAACCTTGCGGTCGCTGTGCGAAAGATATCCGCGCAGTACCGACAAGGGCATATCCTTGCCGTCAAAGCAGAAGTTCATTTCCGCCATCAGCTTGTTGTATTCTACCACGATTTCCGCTTCCTTTTGCTTGTCCTCGATAATGCGCGGATCGGACGAAAGCGCAAGCAGTCGATATTTTTCAAAAACCAACGGGTTGATGGTCTTTTTTAATTCCTCTACAAATGGGGAGGCAATCATAGCTTTGCCAAAATCATTGTAAAGCTCGGTAAATACGGGCGTTATCTCGTCGTAGTATTCTTGTTCCTTTTGATAAAATTCGTCAAACGAGTTAAGCGAAAATCTAATGTTTGCAACAGTCGACATCGTTGCAAACTTTGCCATCACATCAAGCACCCCCTTGTGTGCGTCAAGCACCTCGGCAGGGCAGGTGGCACTTTTTACTGCCGCAGTATAATTTGCAAAAGAACGCTTTGCAACCTCAATATCAAAACGGCTATAAGGTATATCCTTTATTTTCATAAGCTCCTCCGTTACGAGTTATTTCTGCCATATTATACCACCTGAGTGAATATAAGTCAAGAGGTAAAATTCATCCCAAAAAAAGCAAAATTTTTTTATAAGAAGCCCTTATTTTGTTTGACAATATTTTATCGTTGTGATAATATACTAATGCTTTGCGGTTGTGGCGGAATTGGCAGACGCGCAAGACTAAGGATCTTGTGGTAACTCCGTGCAGGTTCAAGTCCTGTCAACCGCACCAAAAAAATCTCGCTCTTTGTAGCGAGATTTTTTTTATCCAAGCCGCAGGCTTGGTATGGCATCACGCGATAGCGTGTATGGAATTGCCGTAGGCGAATGGCATCACCTAAGGTGTATATATTTGCGGCTTGATTCCATACAATGCGCTGCATTGATTCCATACCGCAACAAGTAGCGGATTCCATGCACGGCTTTGCCGTGATTAAATGTAAAATTCCAAATCCATAATATAAATACAAAAAAACATATTTCTTTTGCTGACAGGACTTGAACCTTAAGAAGGCGTGGTATAAATTTTTCTGTATGTATAAAAAATACTAAAAATGTTTGACAAATCATAATAAATTTCGACATTTATGCTTGACTTATTGCACACAAGGGTATATACTTTGTTGGTTGTAATATAAAACATAAAGAGGAGAGGAAATTATGTTATTACATTCGTGGGATGCAACGCTTGTTTGCCTTGCCATTGCATTGATTGCAGGACTCGTTTTATCGAGAATTGTTAAGCTAATCAAGCTTCCCGCAGTTACAGGTTACTTGATTGCAGGTGTTTTGGTTGGTCCTTATTGCTTGGGCGCACTTGGCTCGCTTGCAGGCGTTAACGGCTTGGGCTTTGTTTCAAGCGATGCCGTTTCGTCCTTTAGCATCATTTGCGAGGTTGCGCTTGGCTTCATCGCTTTCTCGATTGGTACGGAGTTCCGTCTTGAGGAAATTAAGCACATAGGTAAGAAAGCAGTGGTTATTGCAATTGTACAAGCACTTATGGCTACGCTTTTTGTTGACGTTGCGCTTATTCTTATGCACCTTGCAATGCCCGATAAGCTTCCTATTGCTGCGGCAATCGTTTTGGGCGCTGTTGCAACCGCAACTGCACCGGCGGCTACCCTTATGGTAGTAAGACAGTACAAGGCGCGCGGTCCTGTTACCGATATGCTTTTGCCCGTAGTTGCGCTTGATGATGCAATCGGCCTTGTGGTTTTCTCCATTTCGTTCGGTATTGCAAAAACCATCAGCAGTGGCGATCTTGACGTTATTTCGGTAATCTTAAATCCGCTTCTTGAGGTTATTATCTCGGTAGGTGTTGGCTCGTTGCTTGGATATTTGTTCAACCTTATCGAAAAGTGCTTTAAGTCCAACTCCAAAAGATTGGCGCTTGCAATCACATTTGTGTTGTTTGCGGTAGCTGTTTCCTCGGTTGAAATAGAAATTGGCAAGGTAACCATCGGCTTCTCGTCCTTGCTTGTTTGCATGATGCTTGGTACGTTGTTCTGCAACTGCTGCAAGGAGTACGAAGAGATTATGGAAAAGACCGACAAATGGACGTCGCCGCTTCTAATTTTGTTCTTCGTTATTTCGGGTGCAGAGCTTGAGCTTAGCGTATTCACAGATTGGATGATAGTTCTTGTGGGCATTGTTTACGTTATTATTCGTGCGGCGGGTAAGTACGTAGGTGCAAATGTAAGTGCAGGGTTAATGAAGTGCGATCCCATGATAAAGAAATATCTTGGTATTACGCTCTTCCCGCAGGCAGGCGTTGCGCTTGGTATGTCGCTTACCGTTATTGCAGACGGTACGCTTGGTGCAAGCGGCGAGCTTGTTCGTAACATTACGCTTTTCGCAGTTCTTATCTACGAGCTTGTTGGTCCGCTTCTTACAAAGATGTCGCTTACTAAAGCCGGCGAAATCGTGCCGAAGGACGTATATGCGGCTCAGCAGGCTTCTGCCGACGATGACGACGAATAGTTTACTCACAAAAACAAACTAATTTAGTACATTAAGGGACTTTTTGAAAGATAAAAGTCCTTTTTGTATTGACTTTTTGGATACGTGATGGTATAATGCTGTTATGAATGATAAGCTTAAAAGAATAGTGGCGATAATTTCGCTTGTACTTATTGGTATTTTTACGGTAACGCTTGTAATGTATCTTATAGATAAGAATATGTTCAACGGCGGTATTGGTGGCATTGCCCTTTGGTCGGGTGCCTTCGGGCTTTTGCTTGCGGCAGTTTTGTGGGTAGCTCGCGCTTTTCCCGCACAAGAGGTTAAGGATGAGGAGCGCGCACGTCTTTACGATGAAGCGGCAAAAATGGACGAGGACGCTCAGGATCAGAATGAGCAAGAGCAGGGCGAGGAAGCGGATGAAGATTTGCCCAAGGAAGAACAGCCCGGCACGAGCGAAAACAACGATTAGTTGCCCTTAACCTCGCACAGAATAGATAGTGTGATATTGATTGCGGCAAATATTATGCAAAGTAATGCATATGGTGAAAACGATGCCGTGATCAGCAAAATAAGCGCAGCAGTAAGATAGCCCTTGATTTTAGACTTTTTCAGCGCCGCTTTTGTAAGATGTATTTTCTTTTTGGGACGCTGTTGGATTTGCGGTACGATACCGTATTTTTCCAATAATTCGTACGTTTGCTTTTTGTTTGCAATTGCAACTGGAATGCCCGAAAAAAGGTGCAAATTCTTTTCGATTTCCGCGCTATGCTCCGAGCAAAGCACAAGCAGTTTCTTACTTTTAGTAAATGCAAGATTGTATGCTTGGTTAAGTGCTTCAAGCGGCAGTTTGCCATAAAAATACGGGTATATAACGGTGTTTTTTGTGACAACAGCACTTTGCTCGACTATGCCGTCTACCGCTTTTGCTAATGAATCAAGCAGTGTGCCGCGATGCAAAACCAGAAGCTCGCCCATTGCCTCGTCGATTTGTCTGTTTCTTTGCTTGGATACGTTCTTTTTGCCGTAGTAGCTACGCAAAAGCAAGGTTGCAAGCATGGTGATTGCGGTAGCAAGGAGAATTATAAGATACAGCTCCTTTATTGAGTACCTTATGCAGATGGCGGCAAGAAGCCAAATAGCCGCCGCGCGCAAAAGCTCGTCTACGGCGATAGCAAGTTTAGATTTTTCCATAATAAAATTATAGCCACGGTATAAAAAAATAAACGAATGAACACACAAATTTTGCAATTTAATACGGATAATATAAGGCTTGCCGCCAAAGAAATTTTGGACGGTGGTATTGTGGCGTTCCCTACCGAAACGGTTTACGGCTTGGGCGCAAACGCACTTAATCCAGATGCGGTAAAAAAGATTTATATTGCAAAGGGCAGACCAAGCGATAATCCGCTTATATGTCACATTTCGGACAAGGCGCAAATCGAAAAATTTGCGTATCTTACGCCGTTTGCCGAAAAGATCATTGACGTATTTATGCCCGGACCTATCACGGTTATTTTGCAAAAAAAGCCCGTCGTGCCCGATATCGTTACGGGCGGATTGCAGACGGTGGGTATACGAATGCCTGCTCATAAGGATGCGCTCAGCTTTATAAAGGCTTGCGGAGTGCCTATCTGCGCCCCCAGTGCAAACACAAGCACAAAGCCCAGCCCGACGGCGGCTACTCACGTTTTTGACGACCTTAACGGAAAAATTAGGTATATCTTAGACGGCGGCAGATGCGGTGTGGGATTGGAATCCACTATTGTGGACTGCGTAAACGGAACGCTTCTTCGCCAGGGTGGAGTACCCAAAGAGGACATCGAGCGCATCGTTGGCACGCTTAATCCGCCGCCCCAAAGCGATATTCCTCTTTGCCCGGGCATGAAGTACAAGCATTACAGTCCCAATGCGGAGGTTTTGCTTGCTATCCCCACGGCAGATATGCGTAGTCGAATTGCCGCAGAATATGACAAAAGGCAGGGTAAGACTATAATTCTTACGCTTGGCGGCAGCTATGGTAATAGAAACGTTTGTAGCGTAGGTAGCACGGTAGAGGAGTATGCTCACAATTTATTCGATTGCTTCAGGCGTTTGGACGACGAAGGCTACGAGTGTATTATTTGCGAGGGTGTAGACGGCAGTGGCGTTGGTGCCGCACTTATGAATAGACTAACCAAGGCGAGCGGCGGCTTTGTTTTTTAGGAGGGCAGTATGGCAGAGCGTAAAAAGACGGTAAAAAGAAAGATTTTGTTTGTATGCACGGGTAATACGTGCAGGTCGCCCATGGCTCAATTTTTGCTAAAAGAGCGTTTGAGAAAGCTGCGTAAGGCAAGCAAGTTCGAGGTGACGTCGGCAGGATTGTCCGTTTACGAAACGGATATGATGCCCGAAGCAAAAAAAGCACTTACCGAGCAAAACGTTAAGATTTCTCCGTTTAAGCCCACCCAACTCACCTACGAGGCTGTCGATAATGCTGACCTTATCGTTTGCATGACGGATAGACACCGAATGGCAATTGTTACCATAGTGGAGAACGTAGAGAGCAAGGTGTTTTCGGCATCGCAATTCACCGGCGAGGAAATCATGGACCCGTACGGAATGGGACAAATGGCTTACGAGGACGTTATCTCTCAGCTTGGCAGATTGATAGATGCCATTTTGGACAAGGAACTAAAAGAGCTTAATGCCAAAAAAGAAAACTGATTTTGGCTTCAAGTAATAAAGATTAGAACAAAAGTTAGGAGGAACTTATGATAGCAATAGGTTGTGACCACGCTGCGGTAAAATTAAAGAATACCATCAAAGAGCATCTTATCGCACACGGAATGGAGGTTGAGGATTTTGGTTGCTTTAGCGACGCATCGGTAGATTATCCCGATTATGCGCTTAAAGTAGCCGAGGCAGTAGCAGAGCAAAAATGCGACAAGGGTATTTTGATTTGCGGTACCGGTATCGGCATGTCGATGGCGGCAAACAAGGTTAAGGGTGTGCGTTGCGCGCATTGCTCGGATACCTTTAGTGCAAAGGCAACCCGTCAGCATAACGATGCCAACGTGCTTGCACTTGGCGAGAGAGTAGTGGGAGTAGGTCTTGCTCTCGAAATCGTTGATTGTTTTGTTAACACGCCGTTCTCTAACGATGAAAGACACATTAGACGTATTAACAAAATAAACGACATCGAAAGTAAGTATTTCAAATAGACGTATAGCCGTTTTTGTGACAAAACAAAAAAAGATGGAGAAGAAATTCTCCATCTTTTTGTATGTCTTTTTTGCTTTATAAGCGGAAATCTTAATACATTCCGTCCATGCCGCCCATGCCTGCTGCGGGTGCGGGAGGATTCTTTTCGGGGATGTCTGCAATAACGCTTTCGGTGGTAAGGAATACAGCCGCAACGGAAGCCGCATTTTGAAGAGCCGAGCGAGTAACCTTAGCCGGGTCGATAATACCCTTTTCAACGATATCGCAATATACGTTGTTAAGAGCATCGTAGCCGAAGCTGGGCTTGTTTCTGTTCTTCAAAAGAACGTTGTTGATTACTACGCCGCCGTCAACGCCTGCGTTAAGAGCGATTTGCTTAATGGGCTCCTGCAAAGCCTTAAGAATGATTTCAGCACCAGTTCTTGCATCGCCGCTAAGCGACTTAACAACCTTGGTTACAGCCGGGATTGCACTGATAAGAGCAACGCCGCCGCCGGGAACCATACCTTCTTCAACAGCCGCGCGGGTAGCCGCAAGAGCGTCCTCTATGCGAAGCTTCTTTTCTTTCATTTCGATTTCGGTAGCAGCACCTACGTTGATAACTGCAACGCCGCCCGCAAGCTTAGCAAGGCGTTCTGCAAACTTCTCTTTGTCGTAGTCCGAGGTAGACGCCTGCATCTGTGCACGGATAGCCGCGATACGGTCCTTAATTTCCTCAACGTTGCCGGCACCTTCTACGATAATAGTGTTCTCCTTGTCGATCTTAACCTGCTTAGCACGGCCGAGCATATCAAAGGTAGCATCCTTAAAGGTAAGACCCATTTCCTCGCTGATAACCTGACCGCCGGTAAGAACTGCGATATCCTTAAGCATTTCCTTACGTCTGTCGCCAAAGCCGGGAGCCTTAACTGCAACGCAGTTGAATGTGCCGCGAATCTTGTTTACAACGAGGGTAGCAAGTGCTTCGCTCTCGAAGTCGTCTGCGATGATAAGAAGCTTGCTGCCGCTGTTTACAACCTGCTCAAGCACAGGGAGAATTTCCTGAATAGAGGAAATTTTCTTGTCGGTGATAAGAATAACGGGGTTGTCAAGTACAGCCTCCATCTTTTCGGTGTTGGTTACCATGTAAGCCGAAGCGTATCCGCGGTCAAACTGCATACCCTCTACGATAGAAAGGTTTGTTTCCATGGTTTTGCTTTCCTCAACTGTAATAACGCCGTCCTTGCCAACCTTTTCCATAGCTTCGGAGATAAGCGCGCCAACCTTTTCGTCAGCAGCCGAGATGCTTGCAACCTGCATAATTGCGGTCTTGGAGTCCACAACCTTGCTGATGCTCTTAATGTGAGCAACAGCGGCTTCGGTAGCAGCGGCAATACCCTTTTTTACAATCATGGGGTTTGCGCCTGCCGCGATGTTCTTAAGACCCTCGTGAATGATAGCCTGTGCAAGAACGCAAGCGGTGGTGGTACCGTCACCTGCAACGTCGTTTGTCTTGGTGGAAACCTCTCTTACAAGCTGAGCGCCCATGTTCTCAAACGGATCCTCAAGCTCGATTTCCTTAGCGATGGTTACGCCGTCGTTGGTGATAAGGGGAGCGCCGTACTTCTTTTCGAGAACGACGTTGCGACCCTTGGGGCCAAGAGTAATTTTTACAGTATCAGCAAGGATATTTACGCCATTTTCAAGCGCCTTTCTTGCTTCTTCGCCGTGTTTGATTTGTTTAGCCATTTTGAGCTATAGCCTCCTTATTCGATAATAGCGAGAACGTCACTTTGACGAATAATAGTAACTTCTCTGCCGTCAATTTTGAATTCGCTACCTGCGTACTTCGAGTACAAAACCTTGTCGCCAACCTTAAGCTGCATAACGATTTCCGTTCCGTCAACCACGCCGCCGGGGCCTACCGCAACCACGCGAGCCATCTGGGGCTTTTCCTGATCCTTGGCAAGAAGCACGATTCCGCTTTTGGTCGTTTCTTCGGCATTAACGGCTTCTATAACCACTCTGTCAAATAAAGGTTTAATTTCCATATCTAACTATTCCTCCTGAATATTTTTATAATATTAAGGGCAAAACAACTGAATTACAGTTTTTTGTCTGCCTGACCTGCCGTTAGCACTCCACTTGGTGATAGTGTTAGCAGTCACAAGCCTTGATTGCTAAAATATAATAGCATTAAAAAAAAACCATGTCAAGCAATTTTTTGTGATAATTTGGAAAAATTTAGCAGACTGTTACGGAGAGTGCTAAAAACATATGTTGCTCTTTTGTAGTGTAGCAAAGTTATTAAAATAGCATAAAATTGTTGCATATAACGATTAAATCTGCTATAATAGCAAAGGTAATAAAAATAGAATTTATCGAGGTGTTTGACTATGGAAGAGAATTTGAAAAAGTGGGATAAAAGATTTATAGAAATGGCGGAGCTGGTGGCTTCGTGGTCAAGCTGTTATCAGGAAAACAGACAGGTGGGAGCGGTTATTGTAAAAAACAAGCGTGTTATGACAACGGGATACAACGGAGCAAGCAGCGGTATCGAAAGCTGTAAGGAGCGCGGCTCGTGCCTTAGACGTGAGCTTAATATCCCAAGCGGCACCCGTCACGAGCTTTGTTATGCAACGCATGCCGAGCAAAACGCAATTATTCAAGCGGCAAGGCTTGGTATTTGCATAGACGAGGGCACGCTGTATTGCACACATCAGCCGTGTGTTATTTGCGCTAAAATGATTATAAATGCGGGAATCAAGAGGATAGTCTACAAATACGGTTATCCCGATGATTTCGCTCTTAAGCTTCTTACCGAGGCAAAGGTTGAGCTTGTAAAATACGAGGAGTAGTTTAATAATTGCCGTAGCATAAACTATACATTATATACAGTTATAATAATTGACAGAACATTAAGGCAGTCGAGGCTTGTTGACCTCGGCTGTTTTTTGCGTGGTGGTCAAAGAGGGCGATATACAGCTATCAAGTGGTCAAAACAATCAAAAAAATAAGAAAATTTAAAATAAAGTGGTCATTTGTGGTTGACAAGCTGTGATTTGTGTGTTATTATATATTTACTTAACTACTAAAAAGGGAGGTCGCTATGTTTTTCGGCACATATAATCACCAAGTCGATGACAAAGGTCGTATAAGAATACCGACTAAGTTCAAGCATGAGCTGGGCGACAATCCTTTTGTTATGCAGGGTGCGGAAAAATGTCTTTACGTTTATCCGAAAGAGCGAGCAGACGAAATGTTCAAGGCGTCTTTTGCGGACGGTAGGTTTGACGACAAAAAGTTAAACGCGCAAAAAGCAAAGATCATGAGCAAGGCGTGCTTCGCCGAAGAGGACAAGCAGGGACGAGTACCTCTTCCGCAGGCCTTGCTTAAGTATGCAGGTATTGCATGCAGTTCGAGTATTGTAAGTATCGGCGCTTACGACCACGTTCAAATCTGGGATAAGGATGCGTGGGATAAGTTTAATGCCGAAAACGAAGAGGAAGCTGAGGAGCAAAACTAATGTACCACGTACCCGTTCTACTTGATGAATGTCTTAATGCTTTGCAGGTAAAAAGTACCGGCTTGTATTTTGACGGCACGTTGGGCGGCGGTGGACATAGCAATGCAATTTTGAGTGCCGGCGGAAGCGTGATTGGCGTTGACCGCGACGAGGATGCGATAAGAGAATGCTCCAAAAGGCTTTCGGTATACGGCGATAAGTGCAAAATAGTGCGCTCTAACTACAAAAACGCCGCAGATATTCTTTCGGCAGAGGGCGTGATGCTTGATGGAGCAATACTGGATCTTGGGATATCTTCGCACCAGATAGATACGGCAGAGCGTGGAATGTCCTATAGATTTGATGCACCGCTCGATATGCGAATGGATCGCAGACAAATGCTTACAGCCGAGATGGTCGTAAACGACTATACAGAAGACGAACTGCTTAGAATACTTTACGAGTACGGTGAAGAAAAATTTGCAAAGCGTATTGTAAAAAACATTATTTTGCAAAGAGCTAAGGCACCGATACGAACAACAAAAGAGCTTTCGGAAATTGTTATAAAAAGCGTTCCGAATAACGTTAAGCTTCCGCAAAAAAGGACCTTTCAAGCGATACGAATCGAGGTCAATAATGAACTACGCGGTCTTGACAAGGCAATCAAAGATATATTCTCGTATCTAAAGAGTGGGGCGAGATTGTGTATTATCACATTTCATTCGCTCGAGGATAGAATAGTCAAGCAAACCTTCAATTTGCTGTCCACCGAATGTATCTGCGACAAATCCTTGCCGGTATGCGTCTGCGGACACAAGGCAGAGGGTAAAGCCTTCAAAAAGATTAAGCCGTCAGATAAAGAGTTAAGTGAAAATTCGCGTTCCTCAAGCGCAACGTTGAGGGTAATAGAAAAAATTTAAGAGGATAAGAGAGGTACAAGTTATGGTCACCGTAAAAAGAAAAATCAATAACGAAACGGAAAGGTATGGCGGATTTTCCGAAATAGAAGTAAAGGCTCCCGGCATTCAGGAATATGACATGAGGGGCTCGTTCAGTCAGTCCGAGCAAATCAG
>SVHR01000040.1 GCA_015055705.1 Clostridiales bacterium
TATGAGTAAAATTATAGCAGCGGCTTTGCAAGGCGAAATTATTGCAGGGATAGTAATAGGCGTTATTGTTATTGCCGCAATTGTTTATATTGTTATTGCAAAAAAGAAAGGAAAAAAATGTATCGGCTGCCCGGGTGGCTGCTCGTGCGAGAAGGATGGTGACAGCTCCTCGTGCGATGGCGGTTGCGCCTCGTGCGGCGGCAGCTGTTGCTTTGGGAAGGATAAAAAAGAATAGTAATACAAGTATAAAAGCAAACACTCATCGTGTTTGCTTTTTAAGTATATTGTAAAGACAATTCCGTAGTCGGCTACGCACTCAGCTCCCTTTGCACAAGGGCGCCTCTATAAGGTGGTTTTTTTCTTAGTTTCAGCGCAAGGAAAGTTATTTAGCAAGCTGCGCCCGCCGCGCCCAAAAACAGGCTATGCCTGCGCCCAAAATCAATCTTCGATTGTTGCAGCGCAGAATTGGATATTTTACCGCATTAACCTCAATTGCGCCCAAAATCAAGCTTTGCTTGTGCTGGATATATTATTTTCTTCTGTTTTGATTATTGCTATATTATCAGATTTGTTGTATACTGTACAAGTTAGTTATGGGCAAGGGTGGAATTTCGCTTGCAGATACAAGGAGAACTTAACATGGCTTACAAGAAAATTTTGACTATTCAAGACATTTCGTGTATGGGGCAATGCTCGCTTACCGTTGCGCTACCCATTTTGTCGGCTTGCGGTATGGAAACGTGCATTATTCCGTCCGCAGTTTTGTCTACGCATACCGGTGGCTTTAGCGGCTTTACCTTTCGTGACCTTACCGACGATATTCCGCTTATTCAGGCTCATTGGCAAAAGGAGGGAATACTCTTTGACGCGATTTATACCGGCTATCTTGGCAGTACCAAGCAGATCGAATACATCAAAAGCATTTTGGATACGATGGGCACAAGCGAGTGTATAAAGGTGGTCGATCCTGCCTTTGCAGACGGCGGCAAGCTGTATCCTATTTTTGACGACGTATACGTTGAGGCGATGAGGTCGCTTTGTCCCTCGGCGGATATTCTTTTGCCAAATATATCGGAGGCGTGCTTTTTGACGGGCATCGAGTATAAGGAGGAGTATGACGAGGAGTATATTATGTCGCTTATTAATGGGCTTGTAAAGCTTGGCTGTAAGACCGTTGTGCTTACCGGCGTAGGTTATAGGGCTGGCTTTACGGGCGTAGTTATATACAATAACGGCGAGATAAAATATTACGAGCATGAGCGTGTTGCTAAGACCTGTCACGGCACAGGTGACGTTTACGCTTCTACATTTGTTGGAGCATTGCTTAGCAGCGGCAAGATGTACGAGGCGGCTGCTCTTGCGGCAGATTACACGGTAGAGTGCATAAAGAAAACGCAGGACGACCCCAAGCACTGGTACGGTGTAAAGTTCGAGCTTGCACTTCCGTATCTTATTGATAGAATTAACAAGATTTAGCCGGCACTAAACAGAGTATATATATGAGTAAGCTGAAAAGAACTATTGTATGCATTATAACTGCTTTTTGTATGCTGCTTGTAGGATGCACGGATAAGAATAAATATTCCTTTACTGTCAATGATACCTTGCCCGATGGCGAGGGTAAGACGGCAACGGTCATTCTTCTCGGCGGTCAGTCCAATGCATCCGGCTGTAGCCGTGACGATTATTTGGTCAAGAACGTGTCTGCACAAAAATACGCAGAGTACAAAAACGGATATGATAATATTTATATCAATTACCTTTCGGGAAGCAATCGCTCGGACGGCTTTGTAAAATGCGCCACCCTGCAGGGCGAAATGGAGGGTTGCTTTGGACCCGAGCTGGGCATAGCCGATAAGCTTAACGAGCTGTATCCGAGCGGAACCTTTTATATCATCAAATGCGCGTGGGGCGGGACTAATCTTTTTGAGCAATGGTTGTCGCCGTCAAGCCGCGGCAAGACGGGAGAGCTTTACAAGCAATTTGCAGAATATGTAAAAACCAGCGTAAAGTATCTTGAATCAAAAAATTACCACGTCAAAATAGAGGCGATGTGTTGGATGCAGGGCGAGTCTGACTCCTTTAGCGTCAAGGACGCTACCGACTACGAAAAAAATCTTACAAATTTTATAGAGGACATTAGGAGTAGCTTTGACGGTTACGCCTCGAATGACGGTATAGCATTTGTTGATGCTTATATAGCTGACAATCCTGCTTATTGGGTGTATTGCGACCTTGTAAATAACTCAAAGCTAGCGGTTGCCGAATCATCATCTATGAACGCGCTTATTGATACCGTTGCTCACGGGCTTTCTTGTTCCCAAGAGCCCGAGGACGCACCCGATATGGCGCACTACGATTCGCTTAGTCAGCTTAAGCTTGGGCATCTTTTTGCCGAGGAAGTAGCGAGATTTTTGGATTGATTTGGCGGCGTAAGACAGAATTTGTAAAAAAGGACAGAGGATTGATTCAACCCTTTGTCTTTTTTGTAAGTGTAATGTGTTTGTTGCGATATAAATCTCAGTGGGCTTTGCGATGTAATGCAAGGATAAAATTTGTGTATGCTTTTATGCAAGGCTGAGTCTGTCCCCACTGTCATCCCTCACGCGTAAGCGAAGGATCTAGTGGGGGAATTTGTCATTGCGAGCGGAGCGCGGCAATCTCGGCTTTTATTGTTGCAGCGCGGAATTGGTGCGTTTAGCGTAATAAAAACAATTGCGCCCATACTCAAGCTTTGCTTGTACTTTTTTTATGCGCTAAAAAAAGTATACAAAAAAAGCGCTGGGGACACTTTCGCGGCTGTGTCCCCAGACCCCCGCAACGCGTTTTCGCCTATGGCGAAAAGAATAAGGTCGGGGAGGTGTTGGAATAAAGCTTCTGCGCAAATTGGTTTATTTGGCGAAAAAAGCAGTTTGCGCCCAAAGTCAAGCTATGCTTGCGCCCATATGCAATCTTCGAATGAAAAATGACGCCGCCCACAAAGACCTTATTGGGAGGTGATTTTTGTCACAAAGGTCAGGGGCGACGCCAAGAGAAAAAAGGGGAAAGCTATGTTGTTATTCGGTGCGGAGCGCAACGGCAGGCTCTTTTTTTGCCGCAAGCGAGGCGGGTATAAGGCTTGCTATAAGCAACAAAACTGCGCTGAGCACGAGTAGTCCGATTGCGGTAAGAGCCTCGAGTCTTGCTATTGTTGATACACCTACGAGCGAGTTGAGTATCATATTGATAATTACGTTTGCAATAAGCGTTATTATGATTGCGGCTACGCCCGAGAGAAGTCCTAAGATAATTGCTTCGGCGCGGAATACGCGGCTGACGTCCTTTTTGCGAGCGCCAATCGAGCGAAGCACACCGATTTCCTTTACACGTTCGATTACAGAGGCGTAAATGATAATTGCTATCATTATGGACGAGATTACGAGGGACGTTATGGAAAACGCCATTAATACATACGTAATAGTATCCACGATTGTGCCCATCATGGTCGTCACGATTGCCGACATATCGTAGAAGTCAACGACCTCGTCGGTACCCTCCTTGACGGTGTTCCACGCATTAAGGTATTCTATAATCTCTTCGCGTGCATGAGTGCTGGTTGGGTAAATGGTTATTGTCGAGGGGGATTGTGTGTAGCCGAGCGACTTGAGCACGCTTGCTTGGGTGTTGTAAGCGGAAAAAGCCGTTCCTGTTGTAAGGTTTATAGCGTCGTTTGCTGCTTGAGCAAGAGCGACCTCGGAGCTTTTGTTTGCTTTAAGCACTGCTTGTGTAAGGGCAGGGGAGTAAACGATACCGGGCTCTAGCCACGAAGCCGAAGCGTCCTTGTTTTCGCGCAAAACGCTTACGACCTTTACGGTAACGCCGTGTTCGCTTTTATACGCCCCTTCGAGGTTGTTGGCTATCTTTGCGTTTGCATAAAGGGTAGTTCCGTCCGACTCCATGGGGGTGTACCAGCCGTCGTTGTAAACAACGCGGAATTCCTTGCCGAGGATATCCTCGTACTTAATTTCCTCATATTTGCCGTCCTCGGTCGCTGTAAAGGGTATGCCTAAGGAGGTGAGGACGGAAGTGGAAAGACGATTATAGCGGTCCACAACGATGGCTACCTCGGTTATTGACGAGGGAACGCCATCGTCGCCGCTAAGCGAGGCAAGCGTTGTATAGTAGTCGGAGAGGTAATCACTATTGTTAAGCGCCTCGCCCCAGTTGGAGGAGTTAACGGAAACGTAATCGTCGCCGTTCTTGGTAACTATATTAAGATTTACATCGTAGGTATACGAGATATCGATTATAAGCTCGGCTGTCTTTTCTTCGATATACGAAATAAATTCGTCGCTAAGGTTTTGCAGCTTATATTCTATTATAGACTGCGGCTGATACGGCGTAATACCCGTTGTATTTTCGGGATAGGCGTCCTTGTCGTTGTTGCTTGACGCAATGCTGGAAATGTTTTCTTGCAGCATCTCACTGTCCAGCATCGTTTCGCTTATCATTATATAGTTGAACGAGGCGCTGTCCAGCATGGTTTGGTCGATAAAAGCCTGCATACCGCTGCTGACCGATAGTATAATAGCTATGCCGATAAGTCCGATGCTGGCAGCAAGGCTTGTAATAATCGTCCTTTTGCGCTTAGAAAGAAGGTTACGCCATGACAGCTTGAACGCTGTAAACAGCGACATAGACGAATGCTTCTTTCGGTAGTTGATGGAGGAAGGCTCGCTCTGAATGGTTTCGGTTTCCTTGGCGGGCATATAACTTTCCGTTTCGCCCTCATTAAGATACGGATTGGTGTCCTCGATAACCACGCCGTCCAACATTCTTATTATTCGGTCTGAATATTTTACGGCAAGGTCGGGGTTGTGCGTAACCATTATTACCAGCTTGGATTTAGAAATTTCTTTTAGAATTTCCATTACGCTTTCGCTGGTTTCGCTATCGAGTGCGCCTGTCGGCTCGTCCGCAAGGATAATATCCGGGTCGCCTACAAGCGCGCGTGCAATGGATACACGTTGCATCTGACCGCCGCTGAGCTGATTGGGACGCTTGTTGAGCTTATCGGATAAGCCAACAGCCTCAAGTGCCGCCTTTGCACGGCGACGGCGTTCATCCTTTGCTACGCCACCAAGCGTCATTGTAAGCTCGACGTTTTCCAGCACCGTTTGGTGGGGGATAAGATTGTAGCTTTGAAAGATGAATCCGATAGAATGGTTGCGGTACGTGTCCCAATCGGTGTCACCGTAGTCCTTGGTAGATACGCCGCGTATATTAAGGTCGCCGCTTGAGTACCTGTCGAGGCCGCCGATTATGTTGAGAAGTGTGGTTTTGCCGCAGCCGCTTGGGCCTAGGATGGAGACGAATTCACACGGACGGAAAGTGAGCGATATTCCTTTTAGCGCATTGACTACGCCTTCGCCCTTTTCGCCGTAGATTTTTGTGATGTCTGTAAGCTTTAACATAGATTCTCCTTGTAAATATATGCCACACTGCTGTTTTCATTAGTAGTGTAGCATACAATAAATAACTGATAATTAACGCACAGGCGTATAAGGTGAAAATTTTGTGAAAAGCGCAAATGGAATTTGACCGCCTTTGGGCTAAGCTTGCTCGCCTGTTTCGCCGGATTCCTGCGTGGATTCCTCGTTTATTTCCAAGCTAGCCTTGTTTTTTCGTCTGAATATTTTGTCGCGGAAGAGAATGAGGTTAAGTACGGCAAAGTAAGCAACAAGAATTATCAGCACAAGCACGGGCTGAGCTCCTGCCATAGGGGCAAGGAACATCATGGGGAAGCCGAAAACAATTGCGGGAATAGTTTGGTAGACCATGTTGTCCGAAGCCGGGGTCCGGAACTCGCTGTCGATTTCGCGTAGCAATATAGTACCTGTGCTTGCCGTTCCGGTAAGCATTCCGTACATCATAAGGAACTGCTCCTCGTAGTAGTCGACAAAAAGCTTCTTTGCGATAAAGCGGTTGTAAATGTAGGTAACGACAGTTCCTATTGCGGCAAGAATAAGTATGATTCCCCAATAGCTTTCCAGCTTGTCAAGACGGATTGCCGCAACGCCTGCCACCACCATAAGATCAAAGAAGAAGTTGCTTGCTCTCGTCATAAGGAAGTTGTTGGTATACTTACGCTTCATAATCTTTTTCTTTTGGAAGAAGCTCATAACAAGCTTTATTAGCGTTGCAGTGATTACGCCAATAAGAAAGTTGAAGCCGTAAATAACCGATTTCATACCGGGCAGCAGCGAGCCGAGTCCAAACATAATAAGATATGCAAGCGCGTAAGCCGCGATGATAAGCGCGATTTGAATGGTCATTTTGTCCACGCTTTCCTGCATGGGAATTTCGCCGTCCGATTCTATTGTTTCGGTGTGAAGGCTGCCGTCCGTACGTGACGAAAAAACAAACTTGCCTCGGCGTCTCATTATGTTAAGGTGAATTACGCCGCCGATTGCCGCTGACAAAAAGCCAAGCGCCGCGATGGTAAGGCCAAACGATCTTCCGCCGTCAAAGCCGTTGTCTGTTTCGAAAATCGAGCCGTAGTTAAGCGCCTGACCGGTGCCTTGACCGAAGCCGAAGGGAAGAAGAACACCGGCTCCCTTAAAAAAGTCGGTTAATATCAGCGCTGCAATTAAGGTTACGGCAAGACCGAAAATGCCTTGAATAAGATAGGTGGCAACGGTAGTAACACCGGTATCAAAAATTTCACGCGTGCGTCTTTTTGTAAGCTTGTTGTTAGTGGTCTTAAATGCCGAAGCGATAAAGCCAAGGGCAAGAGCGTGATAGGTGATTATTTCGAGGTATGCAGTGCCCTTTCCATCGAAAATTGCGGTGTCAAACATAACGTCACCCGTAATAGCCTTATATATTGCCGCGACGATAAGAAGTATCGCGCCGCCAAGCACCGAGGTGGGTATGAGCGAATTTTTTAATAACTGTATGCTCTTTTTGAGTAAATTGCCTACAAGAAGGCTGCTTAGAAGCACGGCAAAAAGGAGTATATAGCTCCATACACTAAAGTCCCAAAAATTTTCCATTCTCGTCTCCTTTTGTTATATTTTTGTGGCGGTGATAAAGGTGCACGTATTTGAGTGCATTAAAGCGCTTGTCACCCTTTATCTGATATATTTTGTCGCCAAAGTAAATGTTAAGCTTATTTCTGCCAAGCACGGTGATTGCTGAGGCTTGCTCGAAAGGAATTTCCATAATTTCCTTGCCTGTCTTTATAGTTATGCGGTTGCCATAAAGTGCGATTTCGCTCTTTTTACAGATGCTTTTTTTCTTCTTGTAGGGTATAACCTCGCTAAGGTCGACTTCTTCGGTATAAAGCGGGATCTCGGTGTGTGATAGAGGGTCGAAGCTGTTGATGTAGTCCGTTTGGTAGTCGTACCAATCTCTTACAAACTCAAACGGGAAGTCGCAATCCTTGCCTATAAGCTGCTTTGTATCGGTATATGTTGCTCTTAGTCCACATCTTTGGCACTTGATTTCGTCCTTATGGCTGTACAAATCCGACAGTCCGCACTTTGGACAAACGTACAGCGCACGCTCTAAATACTGCGCTTTGTTGCGGTGCTTAAATGTCCCCGTAACCCTTGCCTCGTCCACGTGCAGCTCGTCGCAAATTGCCTTATACAGCTCGTCGTTGGACATTTGGCTGTACTCGTTTGGCTGAATAACTCGCGATACGTATGCGCGCATTTTGCCCTTACGGAACTTATCGCTCCATCTTGGCTGTACACCGTAGCCGTCCTCTATGCGGAATAGCGCTATGGGCATGCCAAGCTTTTTGGCAAGAGGTACTATTGAGGGATTGATATATTCTGTTCTGCCGCTGTACGTGCGGTTGCCCTCGGGAGCAAGACAAATAGTGCCACCCTCCTTGGCAACGCGCAGGCAGGTCATAATAGCCTTGACGTCTGACGTTTGCTTTTTGATGGGAATAGGGTTTACCGCATATTTTAGCAGCTTCGAAACAAAGCCCATAGAGAATATATCCTCGGTAGCTACATAGTAAACTGCACCCTTGGTTGCCATTCCTACAAAAAATTGGTCGAAGGCCGTTTGGTGGTTGTACAGTATAAGGTACGGGCCACCTTTGCGAGTATCAAATTTTTGAACCTTGACATGTGTTTTTGCCTTGACGACAAAAGCAAACGAGGAACGCGCAAGTGACGTAATTATTGCGTGTCGGCGGCGTACCCACCTTTTGTTTTTCTTCTTTTCTTCCTTCATAAGAATGTCCTTTGATGCTGATTCTTACAGTTTTACGTACATTATAGCACATAATTATGAACTCAACAAAAACAATCAAGGTAGTAGACGTAAAAAAAATGTAAAATTTTAGTTGCAATTAACTTAAAGTTCACTTTTTTGTGGTATAATCAAAAAAATGATAATGCGGAAGCTATCACCGCAAATGTTTAAGGGGGCAGTATATGTTCAAAATTCTTGTGGCAGAGGACGACAAAAATACGGCAAGGCTTATGAAAGCGGTTCTTCGCCATGCCGGCTACGAGGTGTTGCTTGCGGGGAACGGACAAGAGGCGCTGGAGCTTACCGACAAAAATCACGTTGACCTTATCGTTGCCGACGTCATGATGCCCGTTATGGACGGTTACGAGCTTGTAAGATGCTTGCGCGAGGGCGGAAGTCAAATTCCAATTCTTATGGTTACGGCAAAGCACCTGCCCGAGGATAAGCGCAAGGGGTTCCTCGTAGGCACGGACGATTATATGGTCAAGCCTGTGGACGAGGAAGAAATGCTTCTTAGAATCAAGGCGCTTCTTCGTAGGTCACAAATCGCTTCTGAGCATAAGCTTACCATTGGCAAGGTGGTGCTTGACTACGATGCGCTTACCGTATCGCGTGACGGCGAAAGCCAAACGCTTCCGCAAAAGGAGTTTTATCTTTTGTATAAGCTGCTTTCCTACCCGGACAAGATTTTTACGAGACTTCAGCTTATGGATGAAATTTGGGGCATGGACTCGGAAACGGTGGATACAACAGTCAACGTTCACGTTACAAGGCTTCGACGTAGATTCGAAGGGTACAGTGAGTTTGAGATTGTTGCTATTCGCGGAGTAGGGTATAAGGGGGTTATTCACAGTGAAAAGAAATAACGAAAAAGAAGACCATAAGCAAACGTTTAGGCTTGCGTTGGTTTTTACTACAATTGTGTTTGTTACAATATTAATCACATTACTTGTGGTGGGCGGATTTACCTATCTGTTTATGCGCATGGGATGGATACGAACAGAAAATCTGCTAAGAGTGCCGCATCTGCTGTTTATGGCAGTCAGCCTTGCCGTGGGCACCGTCCTTGCGTTTGTAATAAGTCGCAGACCTCTTAAGCCCTTGCAGGAAATTATGGACGCAACCGACAAGATTGCAAGCGGGGATTACTCGGTGCGTGTTCAGCCCAACGGAATAGAAAGCTTTCGTGAGCTTGGCGAAAGGTTTAACCATATGGCGGAGGAGCTAAGCAGTGTGGAAATGCTTCGAAGCGACTTCGTTAACAATTTTTCGCATGAGTTCAAAACGCCCATCGTGTCTATTCGCGGCTTTGCAAAGGCGCTTAAGTGGGACGAGCTTTTGCCCGAGGAAAGGGAGGAGTACCTTGATATTATAATCAGCGAGTCACAGCGGCTGGCGGACCTATCCAACAGCGTGCTGTATCTGTCAAAAATCGAAAAGCAGACCATAGTGACGGATGTAAGCCGTATAAATATCAGCGAGCAAATCCGTCAGGTGGTAGCATTGCTGTACAAAAAGCTTTCCGAAAAAAACATAAGTGTTATATTTGATGCAGACGAAAAATACCTTGCGTGCAACGAGGAGCTTGTTAGACAGGTTTGGCTTAATTTGCTTGACAACGCTATAAAGTTTTCGCCAAATGACGGAAAAATAACGATACGTATAGCTGAATTTAATTCAAATATAATAGTAACTGTTGCCGACGAGGGCCCGGGGGTGAGCGCCGAAATGCAAAAGCACATATTTGACAAATTCTATCAGGGCGAGAATTCACATACGCAGATGGGCAACGGACTTGGGCTTGCAATAGTTAGGCGTATAGTCGAGCTTCACGGCGGAAGCGTAAAGGTAAGCTCTGACGGCAAAAAGGGCAGCGTTTTTACGGTGGAGCTAATGGGACAACAGTATTAGCCGCAAATTCAAGAAGCTACGCCTTGCATTTTTGGCGAATTAAAGTGCTAAACATAAAAATATGTTGACAAATAATACATAAAGTGGTAGTATTTTGAGCAACGATATATATAGGGAGAGTATGTATTATGGAAATACAGATGTTTAATTTTTGGTATTTCTTTTGGGTGTTGCTTGGCGCAGGCTCGATAGTGGGGCTATATTACTTGCTTCGCCATAGGTCCACAAAAACGCAGAAAATCGTTTTGTTTTCGCTTCTTGCGTTTGGTCTGTTTCTTCACTTTTTGAAGGTGTACATTCCGCCTTACTCGGTGGACGAGGCAAGAATGCTTCGTGACGCCTGGTTTGTTAATATTTGCGGCGCAAATATCGCGCTTTTTCCGTTCCTGTTTTTCAGCAAGAAAAACGGAGTAAAGGACTATATGTTCTATATCGGCGTGCTTAGTGGCTTAATTGCGCTGGTTTATCCTCAGGAGCCGCTTGCAAAGACTGACCAAGCAGGCGAGGTTTTGGATATAATAAGGTTTTACTATCATCATTGGATGCTGCTTGCCGTGCCCCTTCTTATGGTGCTGTTTGGTCACCATAGGCCGTCGTATAAGCGCGTGTTCAGTGCGCCGACGGGACTTATGCTGCTTACCTTGTTTATAATTCTTAATCAGATTTTCCAAAGCGAGCTTGGATATATTCCGCTTAGAGGTGATAGGTTCGAGATACCCAACTACAAAAATACTTCGTGGATTTGGGGGCCGCTGAATCAGGACGGCAGCTGGGATCCGATAGGTAAAATTTTGGCTATATTTACGCCCGAATTCTTCACTAAGGTTCCGGTGGGCGCGCACGCAGGCGAGTTTAAGTATTGGCCGTGGTTCTGGCTTATTTTCCCCGTTTACATTCTTGTTACACCGTTGGCGTTTGCCGTAAGTATGATTTGGGACAGAAAGAATTTTGTAGAGGATATGAAGAATTTGCCCGAAAATTCTAAAAAGCTGTGGCAAAGGATAATGGCGTGGTTTGGCGTTAAGTCGGCACAGCCTGTGGCTTTGGACGAGCAAGGCAATCAAGCAGAGCAAGAAAGCCAGGATTAGAATTATAATCATAATAGTTACAAAAAAAAGAGTTTGGCGATTGTCAAGCTCTTTTTTTTGCTGTCAAAAAATGTAAATACGTATGTGGCTTTTGGGCTACTCTTGCAGCTCGCTTATTACCGACTCGTACAATCTCCAGCCTCCCGTTAGGTTGTAGCATTCGTAGCCGTGAGCCGAAAGAATTCTGCACGCAACATAGGAGCGGTGGCCGCTAAAGCAATGCACGTAAACAGGTTTATTTTGGGGAATTTCGTCAAGGCGATTGCGAAGCTCGTCAAGCGGAATGTTGATAAAGCCGTCGATATTGCCGGCGGCGAATTCGTGCACCATTCGGGTATCGAGCAGAGTTATGCTTCCGTCGCGCGCAAGCTTAGCAACGTCGTGCCAATAGAATTGCTTTACGACGCCGTTTATTACGTTTTCGGCAACGTATCCAATCATATTTACAGGGTCCTTTGCCGAGCCGAAGGGCGGGGCATAGGAAAGCTCCAAATTTACAAGGTCGGTAACCTTTGCGCCAAAGCGAATTGCCGAGGCGAGCACGTCCATGCGCTTGTCTACGCCGTCCTTGCCTACGATTTGCGCGCCGATAAGCTTAAGCGACGATTTTTCCCAAAGCACCTTTATCATCATCATAG
>SVHR01000041.1 GCA_015055705.1 Clostridiales bacterium
GAAAGCGATTATGAGACAGAGCACGGTGCAGATATGGAACGGAAGCTTATCCATATTAAGCCCTGCCGCCTCGTACGCACCGTCCACGTAATCGGCGTACACGAAGTCGTGCACGAAGAAGTCGGCAACGTACGAAATTACAAGCAAATAGGCAAGAATTTTTAAGGTTTTTTCCTTTACGGACATATCCTTGTTTCGCATAAGGATTGCCGCGGAAATCGCACCGCCGAAGATTATAAGCATATACAAAATATGCCAGATGTTAAACGATTCAATACTGACAGATGCGCCAAACGGCGTGTCGCTAAAAAGTCTAAAAAACAGTTCTCTCATATTTTTTAATTTTCTCCCTTTTATTTATCCTTAGCTACCGACTGCGTAGCCGCAAAATTATCTCTTTTTAAGCCCAAGCTCTTCTACTTTAATTTTAAGCTTGCTGTACCAGCGCTCCTCTTTGGGCAATCGAAGCTCGTAAAGCGCGGTAACGGAAAACAGCAAAACTACTGCCGCAATACCCATAACCAGCGGATTGAGCCACGGCATGCTTGCAAACGGACTTTCTTGCAAATACATAGAATTGACAGGCTCAAGACCGCAAAGCGCAAAGATTCCGTTGACGATCGCTCCGTCCAAAAGGAAGAACAGCATTCCTATTGCTCCGCTAAGCACGTTGAATACACGCACCCTCATATACTTGCCTACACCCATATATATACAGCCGAAAATCATGGTCGAGTGGCTGACAAGCCCTTTTAGAACATCGTAGTCGGCAAGCGTGGGGTTTGAGTCGAAGTTGGTGTTGAATATGATTCCGATGCTGCCGCAAACAATTCCGCCCCAAAACACGAACTCGGACAAGATTTCGTAAAACGTTCCCTCTTTTTTGGGTAAAAAAGCCGCAAGCACGAGTAGCCACATCATTACATTGCACGGGTGCACCAAGAATAAATGATTGTTTTCGACCTCTGCCATGCCCGTGGTAAGATAGTCCACCCACAGATTGCTATAGTGGATGATTACGGTAACGACCGCCGCAACCTTTAGAATTTTGTCCTTGGCAGGTTGCTGATGAACCTTATAGGCGGCAAGAACAAGTAGCCCTGCCGTAATAGCCGCGGAAATTACCATATATAAAATATGTACGGTATTAAACATTATGCGTTTCTCCCATCTATCTATATGTCAAATCTCGTCAAAATTCGACACCGTAAAACCTATTATAGCACTCTGCAAATAAAATTGCAAGCAAGCAAAGCTTGTTTTGGGCGCGATTGAGGTTATTCGCTAAAAAAAGCCAAATCCGCGCTGCAACAATCGAAGATTGATTATGGGCGGAAGCATAGCTTCTTTTTGGGCGCAACGCGCGTTGGTGCGCTAAATAACTTTTCTTGCGCACAAGCATAGCTTGGTCTTGGGCGCAACGCGCATAGGTGCGCTAAATAACTTTTCTTGCGCACAAGCATAGCTTGGTCTTGGGCGCAACGCGCGACTGCCAATCTTTATTAGCTATTTATTTTTTTCTTTTCATTATTCTAAGTGCGTTGCCTACGGCAAGAACGGTTACTCCCACGTCGCCAAACACCGCCGCCCACATACCTGCAATACCGAACGCGCCTAAAATAAGAATAGCCGCCTTGACGCCGAGCGCAAAAATAATATTTTGTCTTACTATGCGATTGGTGCGTTTGGCTATGTCTATTACCCGGGGTAGCGCGGATGGCTCGTCGCTCATAAGCACAACGTCTGCCGCCTCGATTGCCGCATCCGAGCCAAGACCGCCCATTGCAACGCCAACGTCTGCACGGGCAAGCACGGGCGCGTCGTTGATTCCGTCACCCACGAAAGCCACCTTGCCTTCGCTTGCAATTTGCTCAAGCATCTCCACCTTTTGATGGGGCAAAAGCTCGGCATAAAGCTCGTCTATACCCAGCTGACCGGTCACCTCTTTTGCGATACTGCGCTCGTCACCCGTAAGCATAACCGTTTTTGCAATGCCCTGCCTTTTGAGGCTATCTATTGCCGATTTGCTGTCTGCCTTTACCGTATCGGACAGCAAAATGCATCCTACGTACGTGCGATTTTTGGTCACGTAAACCTTTGTGCCCTGCTTGTCGCACGGCTTAAGCTCTACGCCATATTCTCTCATAAGCGCGTCATTACCTGCCAGAATTTCGTCGCCATGCGATATAACCCTTAGGCCCTTACCTGAAATTTCCTCGCTAAAGGAAACGTCGCTTTTATCTATAACCAAGCCGCAGCTATCCACTATTGACCTTGCTATCGGATGGGTGGAATAGCACTCCGCCGTAGCGGCAAGCCTAAGCAATTCACTTTGACTTATTCCCATAGGCAAGACTTGGCTAACCTCAATCTGACCCTTTGTAAGCGTGCCCGTCTTGTCGAAAATCACGGTGTCCACCTTGGCAAGCACGTCGAGATAGTTGCCGCCCTTAACCAGCACGCCCTGCCTTGAAGCCGCCCCAATTCCACCAAAGTAGGTCAGCGGAACGGACACCACCAAGGCGCACGGGCAGGACACCACGAGAAATACGAGTGCGCGGTGTACCCACTCTGACCAGCCGCCCACAACAAGCGACGGAGCTACTGCAAGCAAGACGGCAAGCACCACCACCGCAGGAGTGTAATATCTTGCAAACGCCGTAATAAAATTTTCGGCAGGTGCTTTTTTGCTTGAAGCGTTCTCCACAAGGTCGATAATTTTAGAAGCCGTGCTTTCCTTAGCTCGCCTTGTTACCTCTACGGTAAGCACGCCGCCGCTGTTAACACAACCGCTTAGAACCTCGTCGCCCTCGCTGACGCTTCGCAAAACGGACTCGCCCGTAAGCGCGCTTGTATCAAGTCGGGACGAGCCGCTTTTTACCACGCCGTCAAGAGGAACCCTGTCACCCGGCTTTATTACTATAATCTCGCCCACCTCTACCTCGTCGGGCGACACGGTAAGCTGTTGGTCACGAACGACGGTAGCGTGGTCAGGTCTTAGCTCCATAAGACAAGTGATGCTTTTGCGAGAACGCGCCACCGCCGCCGATTGAAAAAGCTCGCCTATCTGATAGAACAGCATAACGGCAACTGCCTCGGGATACTCGCCGATTATTATCGCGCCCACGGTAGAAAGCGACATCAAAAAATGCTCGTCGGTTGCTCTGCCGCGCACTATGTTTTTTATCGCCTTAAAAAGAACGTCAAAGCCGACCGCGAGGTATGCGCACGCAAAAACGGCAAGACGTATCCACGCTCTTGCGGTTGCCGCGCCAAGAATCAGTCCTATCGCGAACAAAACCAAGCCTATAATAATACGAATAAGCATTACCTTGTCAAACGAGGTTTGCGGCGCAACCACTCCGTTTTGCTCTAAAACCTCGACACCGTCCTCGTATTTTTTGACAATTGCCGTGACCTTTTTGGTAAGCGCGCGCACCTCGCCGCTTACTGTCAGCGTCTGCTTTATAAGGTTTATCGAGGCTGACTCAACGCCCGCAAGTGCCGCCACGTCACGCTCGATTTTTGCGGCGCAATGAGGGCAATTCAGCCCCTTTAGCACAAAAATATTTTGGCTCATAAAAACAGCTCCAGCAGCTCGTGCATTTCGTCCACCTCGCTTGTGTCGCCGCCCTTTACGGCGTCCTTTACACACGTATCAAGGTGGTTGCTTAGAATAAGCTTGCTCGCCGACCGTATAGAACGCTCGACCGCAAGAAGCTGAGTTACAAGGTCGACACAGCTCCTGCCCTCGTCAAGCATTTTGCGTATTGCCTTAATGTGACCCTCTACCGTGGCAAGACGGTTGTTTGCCATTTTTAGAACGGCTTTTTTGTGTTGCTCGCTCTCTAAGCTGTGCTCCTCGCCCGTGCAGGTATGTAATCTCGTGCTCTCACTCATATTGCCTTCTCCTTTGGTATGATTTGTCCTACCCCCACCCCCCCGTGGGGGGGTACAATAGTATATTAGCACGAATTTTGTAATATGTCAACCAAGCAAAGCCTGTTTTTGGGCGGAAGCGAAGCTTCTTTTTGGGCGCAGGCAAAGCCTGTTTTTGGGCGCGGCGTGCGTGAGAATGCTAAACAAGCCTTTTTTGCGCAACCACCAAAGCCCTTTTGTGCCCACGTGTCATCTTGAGCGAAGGGCGCAGCCCGAAGTCGAACCCGTAGGGCGCCGTAGGCGAGATCTCGTGGGCAATCGAAGATTGTCTTTGGGCGCGATTAAGGTTATCCGCTAAACAAGCCTATCTTGCGCAGGAACTAATAAAAAGCCCACCATTTACCCTTCCCCTTTGGGGAAGGTGGCACGAGCTTTGCGAGTGTCGGATGAGGCAGGCACAGCCTGTTTTTGTCCCCAGCGCTTTTTTTGCGTACTTTTTTACCGCATAAAAAAATACAACGATCTCTACAAAACAAGCCTACCCTGCTCTGTCCGCAAGATAGGCTTGTGTTCTTTGACTAAAAAGTATAGGTACGTATACCCGTTTATTTTACATCTGTTGCAGTTGCGATAATGGCTGACGCTACCCTTAGTCCGTCAACAGCGGCGCTGGTGATTCCGCCTGCGTACCCTGCGCCCTCACCTGCAGGGTACAGTCCCGAATAGCTAAGCGACTGCATATTCTCTCCACGAATTATACGAATCGGCGAGGAGGTTCGCGTTTCTACCGCCGTAAGCACGGCGTCGGGATGAGCAAAGCCCTTAAGGCGTCGGTCCATATCTACTACCGCCGCACGCAGGGTGTCCGAAAGCTCCTCGCCCAAAACGCTCTCCATCTTGCAAAAGGAATAGCCCATCGGATAGGTAGGAGTAACTTCGCCCAATCCAACGCTCTTTTTTCTACCAAGAAAGTCCTCCATGCGTGCAAGTGGCGCGGCAAAATTTCCACCGCCTACAGTAAACGCACGCTCCTCCATTCTTTCTTGGTAATTAAGTCCCGCGAAAACTCCCTCGCCGTAATCACGGGCCGATACCTGAGCGACAAGTGCAGAATTTGCGTTTTTGCCGTCACGGGCATAATTGCTCATTCCGTTAACCACCAATCTGCCACTCTCGGACGACGCGGCAACAACCTCGCCGCCCGGGCACATACAAAAGGAATACACACCTCTATCGCCAACCTTTGCCGTCAATTTATAGTCGGCAGGAGGAAGAAGCTTGTGTGACGCTCCGTACTGAGCCCTACCTATGCTATCCTGCAAATGCTCCACTCTAAGTCCAACGGCAAAGGGCTTTTGCTCCATTATGCAGCCTTTTGCGTACAGCTTGCGAAAGGTATCCCTGGCGCTATGACCAATTGCAAGCACCAATGCGGATACGTCGTATTTGTTTCCGCCCGCAGTAACCGAAGCTATACAGCCGTTTTTTAGCTGAAAATCCGTTACGGCACAGCGGAAAAGGACCTTTCCGCCCAAGCGCTCTATTTCCTGTCTTATTGCTTTTACAACATTGGGCAATCTATCGCTACCGATATGCGGCTTACTTTCCCACAGAATTTCGGGCGGTGCACCGTACTCGACGAAGGTGGCAAGCACCTCCCCTATAAGCGGGCTTTTTGTCTGAGTATTAAGCTTTCCGTCCGAAAAGGTGCCTGCTCCGCCCTCGCCAAACTGAACGTTGCTTTCGGTATCTAACACCCTTGTTGCAATAAAATTTTGCACCGACCTTTTTCGCCCGTCTACATCGTCACCTCGCTCGAAAACAAGCACGGGTATTCCGCTTTTTGCCAGTCTTAACGCGCAAAAAAGACCGCACGGCCCTGCGCCTACAACGGCAACGGGCGCGGCTTTCCACTCTACACTCGGATAGCTGAGATTATATTGGGGTGCGGCAATTTCGTCTTTTAGATACACCTCGGCAGTAATAACGTAAAAAACGGACGGCTTTTTGCGTGCGTCTATTGATTTTTTCAAAACACGTATTTCACCTATTTGGTCGGGCGAAAGGTGCAATTCCTTTGCAACAGCCGTTTTTATATCACATTCGGGCGGACATACAAGATTAGTAATTTTTTTCATTTTTGTTTCCTTTGCAACAAGCCTTGAGCGACTACCGTTGCCGAAGCAAACGCCCATTGCAAATTGTAGCCGCCGCAATCTCCGTCCACGTCCAGCAATTCTCCGCACAGATACACGCCTGAAGCAAGCTTACTCTCTAAGCTTAAGCAAACCTCAGAGGCAGGTATACCTCCTTTAGTTACCTGCGACACTCCAAACCCTGCCGTTCCGACAACAGTAAGCGGAAAATTCTTTATTACGTATGCGCATTTTTGTGCCACAAATGGGCTTGACGGCGCATTTTCGCCAATCTCTATCATGCGTAAAATGTTCTTTGCCAGCTGCTTATGCACTACCGAAACAAGCAGGTCAAGCGCAGTAAAGCGTTGCGTCCTTGCTTTTTTAACAAGCATCTCCTCCAACGCTTCTTGCGTAAAATCGGGTAAAAGGTCTATTTTGCACTCGCACGGGAATTTTTGCGACAGGCGCGCAGATAATCTAAAGGCGGCATCTCCGCTTATTCCGCTGTCCGTAAACAAAACATCCCCTCGCTCGCTTATGCTTGGCTTTTGTAAGCAACAAAGCCTTGCCTCTATTCTTATGCCCTTTAGGTTTTTTAGATAGGTCATGTCAGCTTTAAGCGCAACCAAGGAGGGCATAAGCGCCGTTACGCTGTGCCCGAGCGAACGCAACAGCTCATAGGCTGAGCCGTCAGTACCAAAGCCGTTGCCACTTTTGCCGCCTGTCGCAAAAACCACGTTACGTGCAAAAAAATCTCCGACCTTTGCTTGCAACACGTATCCGCCCGCCACCTTACTTACAGACGACACCTCGGCATTAACTATTTCCTTGACGCCCTGCGATAGATACGCACCTCGAAGCATTTCCAAAACGGAGGACGCTTGACGCGAAAGCGGATAGATTCGTCCCCTCGCGTCAGCCGAAGTCAATATTCCCAAGCCTTGCATTTGCGCCAAAATTTTATCCTGAGGCGCGTTTTCGAATACCGAAGAAATCAAACCGACATCCCCTCGGTAGCAGGAAAGCGAAAAGCTCTTGTTGCCTACGTTTCCCTGTCCGTTGCCGGTAGCCAGCAGCTTTTTGCCCACACGGTCGTTGCGCTCTAAAATTGCGACCTCACCGCCAAGCCTTTTGCCGAGCATTGCGGCAAGCCACATTCCGCTTGCGCCCCCGCCGATTATAATTACCTTGTACTTGTCCATTTTCATTTATCCTCTCGACTGCTTACATTATACCACCTTTATCCGCAAAAATCAAAGGATTTGCTAAAATAAATGGCTTTTATCCCGATAGGCGGCCCATTTTGATGATGATTTATTATACGCTTTAACACTCTTTTAACAATAATAAGGTAAAATGATAAATGTGGGCGCTTAATTTTAGCAAAAAGCATTTGCTCTCGTAATATAAATATGTTATATTACAAATGTGTCCAATCTTTTTTGTGAGGTTTAATTATGACTCCAAGCATTGTCGAGGTTAAGACGAGGTCGCAGCTAAAAAAGTGGGTGAAATTTCCCAACGAGCTGTATAAGGGTAACGAGTATTACGTTCCGTTTATGTTCGAGGACGAAATGTCCTACTTTACGCCGCAAAAAAACCCTGCCTATTCGTACTGCGAAACCAAGCTGTTTCTTGCCTATCACGGCAAAAAAACCGTGGGCAGAATAGGTGTGCTTATAAACAAGGCCTATAACGAAAAATGGGATAAGCGCGCCATTCGCTTTACACGCTTTGACTTTATTGACGACTACGACGTGTCGGCGGCGTTGTTTGCCGAGGTAACAAGGTGGGCAAAGGAGCGCGGTCTTACTCAGGTCAACGGCCCCATCGGCTTCCACGATATGGACCACGAGGGAATGCTTGTCGAGGGCTTTGACCAGCTGAATATGTCCATCACCTTTTACAACCACCCCTACTACCTTGCCCACATGGAAAGGCTGGGGCTACGCAAGGACATCGACTGGGTAGAATACAAGGTGTACATGCCCGATAAGCCCGACGAGCGCATAGCCAGAATTTCGGACTACGTAATCAAGCGCCACGGCTTTAAGCTGGTAACCTACGATAAGCGCAAGGATCTTATCGCCGACGCAGGCGAGGCGTTTGACGTAATCGACGAGGCTTTTTCGAAGCTGTACGGCACCGTTCCTCTTACCAAGGAGGTCGTTCAAAAGGCGATCGACGACAACATTTCGATAGTAAATCTCAAATACGTATGCTCGATTAAGGATCGCGACGGCAAGCTGGTTGCCTTTGCACTGATGGTTCCGTCCATCGCAAAGGCACTGAAAAAATGCAACGGCAAGCTGCTTCCGTTTGGCTTCATTCCCGTCCTTAACGCCATCAACGGCAAAAACGACGTGCTGGAAATGTACTTTGTGGCAGTCAAGCCCGAGTACCAAAAAATAGGCCTGCCCGGCATTCTAATGAACGCCATGGTAAAGTCGTGTATCGAAAACGGCGTTACGTATTGCGAAACCGGCCCCGAGCTGGAAACCAATGCAGACGTTCAAAGCCTTTGGAAGTCCTTTAAGGTCGAGCAGCACAAGCGCCGCCGTTGCTTTATCGGCGACATCGAGGCTTAGTATGGCAGAGGTAAAAAAGGAGTGGCTTCGCGCGGTAAAATTTACGCTTATCTCTATCAGCGCAGGCATTATTCAAATAGGACTCTTTACCCTGCTTTACGAGCTGCTTAGCCTCAATTATTGGGTTAGCTACCTTATCAGCCTGCTTGCCTCGGTGCTTTGGAACTTTACCATCAATCGCAAGTACACATTTAGGTCGGCAAACAATATCAAGCTGGCAATGCTGCTTGTTTTGATCTTTTACGCCGTGTTTACACCCATATCCACAATTCTCGGCGCGCTTGCCGAAAAAAGCGGAATCAATGGGTTTATCGTAGAAGCAGTTACTATGATTGCCAACTTCGTGCTTGAATTCTTGTACACTCGCTTCGTCGTGTACCGCGGCTCGTGCGACTCCGCAGTTAAGGCTTCCGCAGCAGACCAGAGGACTGATATAATAGATGACAGCATAGCCCAAAACGCTAGCAATAAATAGCTCAATAACAAAATAAGCTCCGGCATGGGAATTTTACCCTGTCGGAGCTTTGCTTTTTTGGCGTCAAATTATCTTTTTTATTGCCAAAGATAGCGGCTTAATTATTTTTTGAAAAAACCACCGTGACGGTTGTGCCGATTCCGAAGTCACTTTCGATGGTAAGCTCGGCACCCATAACAGCACAGATGTGCTTGACAATGGCAAGACCGAGTCCGGTGCCGCCGATACGTTTAGAGTGGGATTTATCCACGCGGTAGAAGCGTTCACAAAGCCTAGGCAGATGCTCCTTTTCTATACCTATACCCGTATCAGTTACCCTAAGACAGACGCCTGCCTCGGCTTGAGAAACGTAAACCTTAACTGATCCGCCGTCCTTATTGTATTTGACCGCGTTAGACACAAGATTTTCTATCAGCTCGTATATCATGCTTTGATCTGCCACAAGCATTGCCCTGCCTACGACCTCAGCCGTAATATTGCGCCTACTAAGCTCCTCGCATAGCCCTGCAACAATCTCGCCGGCAACTGCGTCAAGCGAAACCTCCGTTAGCGTAATTTGGGGCGTATCTCCGCTTTCGATTTTGGAAAGCATAAGCATGTCAGAGATAAGTGAGCCAAGTCGCACGCTTTCCTTGTATATGCGCGCGATTTGCTTTTTTGTGCCCTCATCAATGCACTCCTTGTTCATCAAAAGCTCAGCCAGCCCCTGCAAAACAGTTATAGGCGTTTTTAATTCGTGCGAAGCGTTGGCAAAAAAATCACTCTTTTGCTTTTCGATCAGCTTTTCGTTGGTGATGTCCGTGACGATAAGAATTGCCGAAATATCATCTAAAATCGTATCGTCTGTAACCTTGCTTATCACCACCGAAAGCTGCATTTGATTGTATTCGCAGGTAAAGGCGTAATCCTCGTTTAGATGATTTGTAATCCTTTCGTAAATGGGAAGATTATCAACAAGAAAAACGAGATCACGTCCGATGTCGTGATGCGAACCGCCAAACATTGCAAACGCACTCTTGTTTGCAAAAACGATTCTTTTGCCTTTGTCAAGGGCAACGATGCTTTGAGATACGTTATCAAGCACGGTGTTAAGCTTGACGCGCTCACCGTCCGCTATGCGAATGTGACTGTGTATGTTCGCGTTAAGCTCGTTTATTTGATTAAGAACGGCAAACAGCTCGGATTCACTCATGTCAGTTTTGATGGGGTTATATTCGCCGTCGTTAAGGCTTTTTAGGCTTTCTCCGATTTCTGTTACCTTAGAGGACACGCTTTTAGAAAGAATTCCGGAAAGCGAGAAGGAAATGATCAAGGAGGCTGCAAGCACGACAATCAATAGCGGTATTAGCGCCGTAATGTAAGAGTTTACCTGGCTGCTTCTGACCGCAAGACGAAGAATAACCTCGCCGCCGTCCGCAAAAGCCGTTTTGACAGCAAAATACGTCATATCGCATTTAAACGTGTCCGAATAGCGCTCTACCGCCTTCGGCGTGCCTGCGATGGCGTTTTTTATTTCTTCACGGTCTGCGTGATTTTCAAGCTCTGCCGTGGTGTCGCTTTCGTACAAGACGTTTCCCTCAAGATCGAATACGGTAATTCGAAGGTCGGGATTGTCCTCGTACATTTTGAACGCCTCAAAATCCTCTGTCCCATTTATAAGCTCCGCCGCAAGCTGAGTTTGCTCCTTAAGCATTTCGTTAACCACGTTTTTTGTGTTCAAATTTACTGCAATAATTCCACAAATAAACATTAGAAGAACTGATATAAGCGTTACTGCAAAGAAGCGCAAAAAAATCTTTTTTTTCATTTCGATTCAAAGCGATAGCCGATACCGCGCACAGTTACGATTGCATCGCCCCCTCCGCACTCCTTTATCTTTTCTCTAAGCTGTGCCACGTGAATATCGAGTGTTCGCGTTTCTCCCATAAATCCGTCGCCCCACACCTCACGAAAAAGCTCCTCGCGCTCTACTGTAACACCCGCCCTGCTTATCAAAAGCTTGAGTAGCTTGAACTCCTTTAGGGTAAGTCTCATATCCCTGCCCTCGTAAAAAATCTTATATACGTTATTGTCGACCACAAAGCCACTTTGGCTTGTAATATACAAATTTGCACGACGAAGATTAGTTTTTACACGCGCGATAAGCTCCAGCACGGAGAATGGCTTTGACATATAATCGTCGGCACCCTTATTAAGTCCTTTTACTGCGCTTATCTCGTCCGATTTTGCGCTTACGATTATGACCGGCATCTTCTCGTCAATTTCGCGAATTTTTGACAAAATGGTATAGCCGGCCATATCGGGCAGCATTATATCAAGAATAACGAGATTTGGTCGCGCCACGGCAAAGCTCTCAAAAAAGTCGTTGCCGTTTTCAAACATTTTGGTAACGAACAATCCCTCGAAGGCGCCGTCGTACAGC
>SVHR01000042.1 GCA_015055705.1 Clostridiales bacterium
ACCGGATTGCTTGGATATATGAGTTACCCAATTTTTTTATCAATGCTGATTTACGGTATTTTGCTTTTGATGAACAAGAGGGTAAAGCTTAGCGGTAAGCAAATCGCATTTGTGCTGCTGATGTCGCTGTGTGCGGTGCTTATTTTGCAGACGGCGGTTGATGCAAAAGAATTATCGGGCAATTTTGGCGAATATCTTTCGGGGCTATTTAGTATTTCGGCAGTAGGCAAGTCTGTTGGTGGCGTAATTTTTGGCTTAATTGTTTATGCGATAAAGGCGGTGCTTTCTATAGTTGGAGCATACATATTGTATAGCTTGCTGTTTGTAATGTTTGCGGGACTTTTTGTTGCCGACATAAGAGCACAAGGTAAGGCGCTTGCAAAAAATAATTCTAATGCAGAAAGCAAAAAGCAACCGTTTCAATTTATTAAGGGTAAAAGCTCAGCGCAACCTGTTAGGGAAGTGCACGACACCACGCTTTTTGTGGGCACTATAGAGCGCAACAAGCGACCTACAACTATTACGGGTGATTTTTCTTCGATGCCCATAAAGAACGAAAGCTCTATTCATAGATACGGAGAGGCGACGTCATCGGATGATTTTGGTTTTTCGCAACCGTATTCGCTAGCAAGCGATGAAGAAAAAAAGCGTAAGGAGGCTTTAGATAAGCTTTACGGCTCGCCCGAGCAGGCGCGAAAGAGCTATGACGAGCTTCTTAAAACCAATATGGGTATCGTAGAGCATCCCATTAGTGGCCGTAGCAATTATCTTATTGATGAACAAAAGTCGGATGGTTATGGCTATTATGCGGAGCCGACCGCTGTCACCCCGCCTAAAGCGCCTGCTAAGCCGCCGCTACCTGACGTTCCGGTGCCGCCCACCAAGGATGTGACTGCACACTACGTGGCAGGTCCTATACTTAACGGTGAAACAATATCCAAAAATATTCAAGATGATGCGCGCTTACATAAGCAACCGAGTGTTGATTACGTTGAAGCGGTCAAGGAAGAGGTTATTCCCGAGTTGCCGCCTATTATTACGGGCAATCCGGTGGTAAAAAGCGCGGATAGTTATGAAAATGCACCCACCACTCAAAATAGTTTTCTTGATTCGGAAGGCGTAGCCGATGAGCCGTTGCCGATTATAAACGGTGATTTTTATGCGGCAAAAAGTCGCGACTTGGCAGAAAAGCATGAGGAGCCTCTTGTAATAGAGGATGAGCCTGTTGTGCTTGAGCAAAAGGAGCAAGAGGTGGATTTTGCTTTGCCCGAAGAAGAAGCGGCGCAAGAATACAGCTTTGAGGAAAGAATTGTAGAGGATAGCGAGTTTGTTTTCTCCGAAGGAGAGGACTTTGTCGATAACAAAGAGAATGATGAGACGCGCGATTCCGGGATTATATTGGGTGACTCGACAGAGTATGAAAAAAATGAAGAAGCTGACAAGGTTAGCTCGCTTGATGTTTCAGAAGAAGAATTTGAAAGCACCGATGGCGAATTCTATCTTGAAATTAACGATGCCAGTAACGCCGAATTGTCCGAAATACAAAATGAAATTATCAATGCTTCGCCTGACCAAGCGCCCCAGCCTATTGCGGTTGATGAAAGTTATTTAGATAATATGGCTTTGGATGAAAGAGCGAGTGAGGATGAGATCGAATTTTCAATGAATGATGAAGGTCAAAATGAATGTGAAAATAAGGTTGAGGATTTCGCCGAAGAGCTTGTGAGCGAAAATGAATCACATCAAATCGAGGATACTCCGCGTGAGGCAAAGATACCCGATTCGTTAAAGCTTATCGATGAAGAAATTGATATGTCCGAAACGCGTGAGGAAATTACCGACGATAACACCGGCTACTATGTAAGCGAGGGATTTAATAAAAACGTTGGGGAGATTTCGGTCAAGCTAAATGACTCCAAGATGGAGCAAAAGCAGGGTAAGGGAGCAACCAACCAAATCAATATGGATGATTATGATGTAGTCGTTCCCGAAACTGCTAAGCCCAAAAAGGTAAAAAAGCACCTTAGATACACGCCGCCCCCGATTGATCTTTTGATTGACAATTCTACTCCGCTTGACGATGGTGAGGATTACGAGCAAAAGGCAATTATGCTTGAGGAAAGTTTGCACGACCTCAAAATAGGTGCAAAGGTAATCAATGTTACGAGGGGTCCGGCAATTACGAGATACGAGCTGGAGATGCCGCTTGGTCAGTCCGTAAACAAAATTTCAGGTCGTGGCGACGACATTGCGTACGCGCTTGCATCCAACGGAAAAATCCGTATAGAAGCACCCATTCGCGGTAAGCGAGCTGTTGGTGTTGAGGTTCCCAACGAGAGTATTGCAATAGTTTCACTTAGAGAAATTATCGACAGCCCGGAATTTAACGATGCAAAATCAGCGCTTACTCTTGCGCTTGGTAAGGGCATTACGGGTAATATTATGACGTGTAATCTCGAAAAAATGCCGCACCTTTTGATTGCGGGTACTACCGGTAGCGGTAAGAGTGCCTGTCTTAACTCTATAATTATTAGTATATTATATAAGGCTTCGCCTGACGATGTAAGAATTATTCTTATCGACCCCAAGCAGGTTGAGTTCGTGCAGTATCGTGATATGCCGCACCTTCTTATGAAGAACATCATCAACGACAGCGTGCAGGCGTGTAATGCTTTTAAGTGGGCGCGTGAAGAAATGGATCGTAGATACGCCATCTTTGCACAGTATTCGGTTCGTAATCTTGCAGATTACAATAATTGTGAGGCGGTTAAGCGTGGTATTGAGCCTAAAATTCCTCGCCTTGTTATTATTGTTGACGAGCTTGCCGAGCTAATGCTTGCTAAAAACAGCAAAGAGCTTGAGCAAAACATTATGAGCCTTGCACAAAAAGCAAGAGCAGCGGGTGTGCATTTGGTTCTTGCTACCCAGCGTCCGTCAGTTGACGTTCTTACAGGCACAATAAAGGCTAACTTCTCCAGCCGTATCGCATTTGCGGTAAAGAGCATGCCTGACTCCAGAACTATTCTTGACCAGGTTGGTGCAGAAACACTACTTGGTAGAGGCGACATGCTTTATGCGCCCATTGACCTCAACGACCCCGTTCGCGTCCAAGGTGCGTACGTTACGACCGAAGAGGTGGAGAGTATTGTTAACTTCGTTCGCAATAATAACGAAGCAGACTACGACGAAACTGCCGAGAATATTATTATGAAAAAGCAAGAGGAAGAAGTTGTTGCCGTATCCGACGAGGAGGACGGCGGCGAAACTGCCGAGGACCCGCTTATGAAGCATATTCTTCGTAAGTTTATCGAAATGAATCTTGCTTCGGCATCGCAAATTGTGCGCAGATTCTCGGTTGGCTACAACAGGGCTTCACGAATTATGGATCAAATGGAAGAAAAGGGCTACGTTGGTCCGATGGATGGCTCTAAATCGCGCGAGCTTTACATCACTCGTGAAAAATTCAAAGAAATCTACGGTGAGGAAGTATGATGAACTTACATGTAATTTCGCTTGGTTGTGACAAAAACCGTGTAGATACCGAAAAGATGCTCTATAGGCTAAAGGGAATGTTTGACGTTACCGCTGATATTTCACAAGCTGACGTTATTATAATCAACACCTGTGGCTTTATAGAGCCGGCAAGGGAAGAAGCTATAGATACAATTCTCGAGGCTGCCGAATACAAAAGGGATAGATGCAGTAAGCTTGTTGTAACGGGCTGCTTGCCGCAAAAATATATGGACGAGCTGATCGATGCTATCCCCGAGGTAGACGCGTTTTTAGGCACTAACGATTATGATAAAATTGTAGAGGTTGTTACAGGCGAAAATAAAGCGTATTATAATTCGACTACGCCGTGTAAGGAAATAACGAATAGAATTATGACCACGCCGCCACATTACGCATATCTCAAAATTGCAGACGGCTGTGATAACTTTTGTACTTATTGTACCATTCCGTCTATTAGAGGAAGATATCGTTCGATGCCAATAGACGATCTTGTTTTGGAGGCAAAAATGCTTGCTTCCTCGGGCGTGAAGGAGATTATTCTCGTGGCTCAAGACGTTACGCGTTACGGTATGGATTTGTACGGCGAATTAAAGCTTGTCGAGCTTATAAGGCAGCTGTCGCAGTTGGATTTTACGTGGATAAGACTTATGTATTGCTATCCGGAGCTTGTAACCGACGAGCTTATTGCAGAAATTAAGGATAACGACAAGGTTGCAAAGTACATTGATATTCCTATTCAGCATATTGACAGCGATATATTAAAAAAGATGAATAGACCGTCTACCGAGCAATCAGTTTGCGAGGTTATGGACAAGCTAAAGACGGCAGGAATAGCGGTACGAACAACCCTTATGACGGGCTTCCCCTCAGAGTCTCAAGAGCAGTTTGATAAGCTTTGTCGCTTTGTTGAGTCGTACAGGCTTCGCCATGTTGGTGTATTTGCTTATTGCGATGAAGATGTTCCATCAAGCAAAATTAAAGGCAAAGTACCTTATTATGTCAGACATAATAGAGCAGAAAAGGTTTCTTTGATACATAAAAACAATGTAGAAAAGTATAATCAAGCTATGATTGGTAAAACTGTTAAGGTTATGTATGAGGAAATTGATTATGAAAAAATGTTGTTTGTAGGTCGCATGGAGGACAGTGCGCCCGACATTGATACTTGTGTTTATTTTAAGGCAGAATTCGTAGACATCGGCAATATTTATAATGTAAAAATTACAGGATATGACGGATACGATTTGATAGGAGAAATTGAAAATGGCTAAACTCAATATTCCCACCCGTCTCACTATTGTGAGAATAATACTTATACCGCTGTTTGTAGCGTTGTATCTTATTGATTTTCCGTACAACGGAGTGGCAGCAGTCGCAGTATTTATGATTGCAAGCTTTACCGACTTTTTAGACGGATATCTTGCGAGAAAATGGAATCAAGTAACATCGCTTGGTAAATTTCTTGATCCAATTGCAGACAAAATGCTGGTTATGTGCGCTTTGGTGGCATTACTGCTTGACCAAAGTCAGGGGCCAATATTCACTATGATTGTAGCGATTTTCCTTATGCTTATAGAAAGTCGTGAGCTTATAGTAAGCTGTTTTCGTATTATTGCGGCATCTAAAGGATTGGTGCTTGCGGCGGACAGATGGGGCAAAATGAAGACCGTTTGTCAAATGGTTGCGCTAATCGTTTTGCTTCCGCATAGGTCCCTGTATGAGATTTTCGGTGGAGCTGATTGGCTTTCAATTTGCTACTATATTGGCTTTGCACTTCTTGCCGCCGCAACCTTGCTTGCAATAATATCGGGCGCAAACTACATTATAAAAAACAAAAAAGTACTCAGCGATGGAAATTAAAACACTTATTGACAATTTAAGAAATAAAAAATTACGCGTTGCCGTTGCCGAATCGTTTACCGGTGGGGGCGTAGCTTCCGAATTTGTGTCGGTAAGTGGCGCAAGTGACGTTTTTGCCGTAGGACTTGTGTGCTATGCGGAGAATGCTAAAGAACGAATTTTGGGTGTAAAGAGAGAAACGCTTGATGCCTTTGGCGCAGTAAGTGAGCAAACAATTTCGGAAATGCTTGATGGATTAAAGGCATTGGGGCTTGGGCAGGTTATGCTTGCAACCTCGGGAAACGCCGGACCGACTTCCGAAAAGGCAGACGAGGTTGGCGTGTTTTATCTCGGCGTAATGTGCGGAGAAGAAAAAATAGTACGCAGGTATAAGGCAAGCGGAAGCCGCGCTGAAGTAATAAGAATAGGCATACAAGAAGGCCTTGATCTTATTGCGGAAATAATTTCGAAATAATTTTTAGGAGTTATAAAAATGGAAAAGAAGGAAAAAAAGGATTTGACGGACAAGGAAAAAGCGCTTGAGGCGGCAATTTCGCAAATAGAAAAAGCTTTTGGAAAAGGCTCTATTATGAAGTTTTGCGAAACTGCTCTTGAACCCATAGAGGTAATACCTACGGGTTGCCTTGCGCTTGATATAGCGTTGGGAATAGGCGGTTTGCCGCGTGGCAGAATCGTAGAAATATACGGCCCTGAAAGCAGCGGTAAAACCACTTTGTCGCTTCACGTTATTGCAGAAGCACAAAAGGCGGGCGGAACGGTGGCATTCATTGACGCAGAGCACGCGCTTGACCCCCTTTACGCAAAAAATTTGGGTATTGACCTTTCTAAGCTGTACATATCGCAGCCCGACAACGGTGAGCAGGCACTCGAAATCACCGAGGAGCTTGTTCGCAGTGGCGCACTTGACGTAATTGTTATCGACTCGGTAGCCGCACTTACGCCCAAGGTAGAAATTGACGGCGAGATGGGCGACGCACACGTAGGTGCGCAGGCTCGTCTTATGTCGCAGGCGCTTCGTAAGCTTGCCGGTGTATGCAATAAGACCAAAACCTGCATTATCTTTATCAACCAGCTTCGTGAAAAGGTTGGCGTAATGTTCGGAAATCCTGAAGTTACTACGGGCGGTAAGGCACTTAAGTTTTATGCAAGTGTGCGTCTTGACGTAAGAAAGGCAGAGGCAGTAAAGGAGGGCGCGGAAATTATCGGTAACCATACGAAGGTTAAGGTAGTAAAGAATAAGATGGCACCTCCGTTTAGAACGGCAGAGTTCGATATCATTTACGGCAAGGGTATCAGCCGCAGCAGCTGCGTGCTTGACCTTGCGGTTAGTCTTGGAATTATCGAAAAGAGCGGAGCCTGGTATACATACAAGGACGAGCGTATCGGCGATAGAGGTCGTGACAGCGTAAAGGCTTTGCTTGATTCCAACATAGAGCTCATGAACGAAATCGAGCAAAAAATTCGCGAGGTTTCCTCATCAAAAAATGAATTCCTCGGCGATGACGCTTCCGTAGACGAAGAATAGACCACGACGTAATAATTATACAAAATATTCGTGTAAACGGAAAAGAAATTTTGTTAAATTACATAACAACGCTTGACAATTTTTTGATATTGTTATAAGATTAGGATAGGTGTAAAATTGTATGCGCCTATCCTATGTATTTTATTATGCTATTAGTATGCGAACTGCTGATGCATTACAGAATATTTGGAACGAACATTCACAATTTAGGAGGTAAAAAATGCTGTTAAATACTTTTACAGGATTTTTTTGTACATTAAACTCACCGTGGGATGTGCTTTTGCCGATAATTGTTGCTATAGTAGGTATCGCTATTGGTGCCGTAACAATGCCGCTTATATACAAGGTTGTTAAGAACAAAAAGCTCAACGACGCTAACGAGCAGGCAAACGCTATAATTCAAGAGGCAATTACAAAAAGTAAGAATTTGCACAAGGAAACTGTGCTTGCTTCTAAAGAGGAAATCTTGAAGCAAAAGGCCGAATTTGACAAGGAAGTTAAGGAACGCCGTGCCGAAATTCAGCGAAGCGAGCAACGAATTTCTCAACGTGAGGATAACTTGAACAAAAAAGAAGATATCCTGGATAAAAAAATCGAAAGTATCGATAAGTCTAAGGAAGACTTAAAAAAGCGTGAAGCGGAAGTAGAGGCGATTAAGAGCGAAATTACCGCATCGCGTGACGCCCTTTTGAGCGAAATCGAAAGAGCTGCGGCTATGACAAAGGAGCAAGCCAAGAATCATTTGATAGAGCTTTATAAGGACGATGCAAAAAAAGAAGCTGCAAGGTATGTTAGAGAAATCGAAGCTGCTGCCAAGGAAGAAGCGGACCGCAAGGCAAAGGACATCGTTACCATCGCTGTTCAGCGCTGTGCTGTAGATCATTCCTCGGAAATTACCGTTTCGGTTGTTAACTTACCTAACGACGAAATGAAGGGTCGTATTATCGGTAGAGAAGGTCGAAATATTCGCGCTCTCGAAAACGCTACGGGAATTGACCTTATTATTGACGATACTCCGGAAGCGGTTGTATTGTCGGGCTTTGATCCGATAAGACGTGAGGTAGCGCGTATTACACTCGAAAAGCTTATTTCCGACGGACGTATTCATCCAGCCCGCATTGAGGAAATGGTGGAGAAAACTCGCCGTGAGCTTGAGACTCAAATCAAGGAAGCAGGTGAAAACGCTACTTATGAAGCAGGAGTATTCGGTATTCATTCCGATCTTATTAAGATACTTGGTAGGCTCAAATATAGAACGAGTTACGGTCAGAACGTGCTTAAGCACTCGCTTGAGGTTTCCGCTCTTGCCGGTCAGCTTGCATCTCAGCTTGGTGCCGATGTAAACATTTGTAAGCGAGCAGGACTTTTGCATGATATTGGTAAGGCTGTTGACCACGAGGTTGAAGGCACGCATATCAGTATAGGCGTGGATCTTGCAAAGAAATACAAGGAAAGCAACGCCGTTGTTCACTGTATTGCGGCGCACCATGGCGACGTGGAGCCCAATACCGTCGAGGCAATTCTCGTTCAGGTGGCTGATGCAATCAGCGGAGCAAGACCGGGTGCAAGACGTGAATCCTTGGATAATTACGTAAAGAGATTAGAAAAACTTGAAAGCATCGCTAATTCGTACACCGGTGTAGAAAAATCATTTGCAATTCAGGCAGGACGTGAAGTTCGCATAATCGTTAAGCCCGAAGTCGTTGATGACAATGCTACCGTGTTTATGGCAAAGGAAATTGCCAAGCAAATCGAAAGCGAAATGGAGTATCCCGGACAAATCAAGGTCAACGTTATTCGCGAAATGCGAAGCGTAGAATACGCCAAATAACAAAATTAAAGCAAAAAGCCGTCCATTGTGGCGGCTTTTTTGTTTGTTGTTTGAATTTCTTAAGCTACAATTTTTTTTTCGTTTTAGTAGTTGACTTGATTGGAAAAATTTGTTATAATGCTTTGGATTATAAGGGGAGAGTTTACGCCATTATAAAAAAAATTAAAAAGATAGGCTAATAAGTCATACTTAGGTATAAACTATAAGAAGGAATTATGCAAGAATCGGTTTACAGTACAAAAACAAATTTTGATATTATAGAACCTAAAATCTATAAAATGATTGCAACCCGTGGAATCGTAGTTTTTCCCGGTCAAACGATCAATTTTGATATCGCAAGGGACAAGTCGCTGTCGGCATTGCAACGTGCGGCAGAAAACAAAGAGGATATTTTTGTTGTAGCACAAAGAAGGGCAACAATAGCTAATCCTGCGCCCAAGGATATTTATAGAGTAGGTACAGTCTGCAAAATCAAGCAGGTGCTTAAGCTCCCCAACGACACGGTTAGAGTGCTTGTGGTGGGCTTATCTCGCATGCGTATAGAAAATTACGTGCAGATTGCACCGTTCTTTGAGGTTCAGCTTTCTTCGTACGGTGAAATTGGTGAAGACCCCCTAAAGCTTGAGGCGGCTAAACGCACCACACAGGAAAGCTTTGAAATTTACAAAAAGCTAGACCACAAGATTCCGTCCGAGGTTGCATCTACACTCAACGCCTTCGAAAGCGACAAGTTTATTAATGCAATAGCAACGTTTGTTTATACAACGGACGTGCTTAAGCAAACTCTTTTGCAAGAGAAGACTGTAGCTGCCCAGCTTATTAACATATCAAAATTCTTTGCTAAAGAAACGGAAATAATGGCTGTTGAGAAAAAGATTGCCGCCGACGTAAGAGAGAGCGTAGCAAAGGGTCAGCGTGAATTTTATTTGCGTGAGCAAATTAAGGCAATAAAAAAAGAGCTTGGCGACGAGGACGAAGAGGTTTTTCTAAAAAAGGCTAAGGAAAAGAAGCTCCCGCCATACGTAATGGAAAAGGTAAAAAAAGAAGCGGCAAGGTTAGAAAAAATGGCGCCCACGTCACCCGATGCGGCTGTGCTTAGAATTTATCTTGAGTGGTTGCTTGATGTTCCTTGGACAGAAACGACAAAGGAAGAAATCGACCTTAAAAAAGCAAGAGAAATTTTGGACGAGGACCATTACGGGCTTGAAAAGGTTAAGGATAGAATTATAGAATTTTTAGCTGTTCACAAGCTGACTAACAACCTCAAGGGTCCTATTTTGTGCTTTGTGGGTCCTCCAGGCGTAGGTAAAACATCGATAGTGGCTTCTATTGCAAGGGCAGCAGGTAAAAATTTTGTTTCAGTTTCGCTTGGTGGCGTAAAAGACGAAGCAGAAATAAGAGGTCATAGGCGCACGTATATAGGCGCATTGCCGGGCAGAATTATCTCGTCTATGAAGACGGCGGGCGTATCCAATCCCGTGTTCCTCTTTGACGAGGTGGACAAAATGTCCAGTGACTTCAGAGGTGACCCGGCAAGTGCAATGCTTGAGGTTCTTGACCCCAACCAAAACAACCACTTCACCGACCACTATTTGGAATTGCCGTACGATCTTAGCAAGGTAATGTTTGTTATGACAGCAAACAATATGGATACGATACCGCCTCCGCTTCTTGACAGAATGGAAATTATCGAGCTTGCCGGCTATTCGTACGCTGAAAAGCTTCAGATTGCAAAGAAGTATCTTGTCAAGAAGCAGCTTGAAGCAAACGGTTTGGCAACCTCCAACGTAAATTTTACGGATGATGCAATTTTGGGTATAATAACCGGCTATACACGTGAAAGCGGTGTTAGATCGTTAGAGCGCGAAATTGGCTCGGTAGTTCGCAAGCTTGCTGTAAAGGCAGTTGAAGATGGTAAAACCGAGGTTGACGTTACCGTAAACGACACAGACTTAGAAGGCTATCTCGGAGCTGTTAAATTCAAGGATACAGATAAGGCAAAGGACGGCGAGGTAGGCAACGCAACCGGCCTTGCATGGACCAGCGTGGGTGGTTCGACGCTTTCGATCGAGGTTGCGCTGATTGGCAGCGGCAAGGGCGAGCTAACCCTTACCGGCAGTCTTGGCGACGTAATGAAGGAGTCGTGCATTACTGCGCTTTCGATGCTAAAATCGCGTGCTGACAAGTACGGTATAAGCATGGAAACGTTCGCTAAAAACGATTTTCACATTCATTTCCCCGAGGGTGCAACGCCTAAGGATGGACCTAGCGCAGGCATAACCATTTCTACAGCGCTTATTTCTGCACTAACCGGCAGAAAGGTGAGAGGTGACGTAGCAATGACGGGCGAGGTTACACTTAGGGGTAAGGTTTTGCCTATAGGTGGACTAAAGGAAAAGTCGCTTGCGGCGCTTAGATACGGTGTAAAAACGCTTATTATCCCGAAGGACAACGCAAGTAATATTTTAGATATACCGCAAGAAGTAAAGGACGCAATAAAAATACATTTAGTCGAAAATATCGACGAGGTATTTGATATTGCTTTGGAAAAGTAATGGTAATCAAAAAAGCAGAATTTGTAAAAAGCTATTCCTTTGGATATAACGGTAGCGACAATAAAGAAATTTGCGTTGTTGGTAGGTCTAACGTCGGCAAATCGTCTTTTATCAATGCACTTTGCAACAATAAGAAGCTTGCAAAGGCT
>SVHR01000043.1 GCA_015055705.1 Clostridiales bacterium
ACCTTGGCCCCGCACCGCAAAAAGGCCTCTGCCGCTACAGTACTGCCCGCACCAAAGGCGCAGTCCAGCACCACCTCGCGACCACAAAGCTCCCCGCCTTGACTTACTAGAAAATCTACATACTCCTGCCTGCCCTCACCAAACTCGCTTTGATTCCCATATCCCCGTGCCATAATGGGACGGTCCATAAAATGCTCCACCTGCGCCTCATCCTCGGCAGTAAGCTTGTAACCGTTGCTACCAAAAAACTTTAGTCCGTTGTAGCAAGGCGGATTGTGTGAAGCACTAACCATAATTCCACCGCACCTATGCTTTGCCGCAAGAAAAGAAATACACGGCGAAGGCACAACGCCCACCCTCTTGACTCTGCAGCCGCCCCGAAGTAAGCCGCTTACCGCAGCGGCGCAAAGAGCCTCGCCCGACGTGCGGGTATCGGTGCCTACGATCACATCACCGCCAAAGCCTAAGGCAAAACCCAGCCCTGCGTTATAAGCAAGCTCCTCGGTCATTTCCTCGCCGTAAACTCCTCTTATTCCGTCCGTTCCGAAATATTTCATACTCCCCCGATATGTAATTATTTTTTTTGCCTACCATATACTATGTATCAAAGCGAGGTGTTGTGAATGAACGGACTGATAGATAAAATTTTTGAGCATTTGCTTTCGAGCGGAATAGACATGCGCGTTGTGGTTATCATGGTTGCACTACTGCCTATTGCCGAGGCTCGACTGGCAATCCCGATGGCAATCAAGTGTGGGCTGTCCCCATTTTCCGCATTTTTGTGCGGCTTTATAGGCTCGTCACTAGCCGTGCCCGTGCTTTTACTCGTGCTTATTCCGCTTATAAAAAAGCTTGCTTGCTCCAAGCTCTTCAAAAAAATCGGCGAGGGGGCGCTTGAACGCTTTAACGATAAAGCCCAAAGCATTGTGGGCAGTGACGCCAAAAAGCTACTTGGCACCGCCGCATTTGTTGCGATTCCCCTGCCCCTTACGGGCGTTTGGACGGGAAGTGCGGTAGCCTCAATTCTTGCCTTGCCGTACCTGAAATCGCTGATTGCGGTAACGCTTGGCAATTTGGTTGCATCTATTATAGTTGTTATCATAACGGTTGCGCTTAACGAATATATTAATCTCATAATGGCGGCTTTTACGCTGATTGCATTTCTCGCGGCTTGCCTTATGCTTGTCAAGGCGCTTACGCCCAAAAAAAAGAGCGCCGTAACAAAGGATGACTGATTAGATCAAAGATTGATTGACAACCTAAATATCAGGAGAATTTTATGTGTGGAATTGTCGGCTATATTGGCAATCAAAATGCTACTCCCATTCTTTTCAACGGGCTAAAACGACTTGAATACCGTGGCTACGACTCGGCAGGCATCGCTACAATCGACAGCAACGGAATCAGTATAAAAAAATCCGAGGGCAGACTATGTAATCTTATCCAAATCGCCTCAAGCGAATGCGGCAATATAGGCATCGGGCATACAAGGTGGGCGACACACGGTTGTCCGGATGCAAAAAATGCTCATCCTCACCTATCGCAAAGCGGTGCTTTTGCAATTGTCCACAACGGCATCATCGAAAATTACGCCGAGCTTAAATCATTTTTGAGCATACGTGGCTTCACTTTTGTGTCCGACACGGACAGCGAGGTTATCGCTCACCTACTTGACTACTACTATGATGGCGATGTGATAGAGGCTATTTTAGCCACCTCAAGCCGCCTTGTCGGCTCATACGCGCTTGGCATAATTTGCCGTGACGACCACCGCCTTTTTGCTATAAAAAAAGACAGCCCACTTGTGGTTGGACTGTCAAAAAGCGAGGCTTATATCGCCTCGGATATGCAAGCGCTTACCGACAAAACTCGTGACTTTTACATATTGGATAGCGGCGAAATTGCAATTATCTCGATTGTAGGCGGCTTGCCCAAAATAAGGGTAATGAACACGCGCGGAAAAACTATTCAAAAGGATACCTACCGTGCCGAGGCAGAGGGAGAAACGGCAGACAAGGGAGACTACCCTCACTTTATGCTTAAGGAAATTTACGAGCAGCCTGCCGCCATCGAGCGCACCCTTAAGGCTCAGCTAAACGCGCCACTTCCATTTTTGAGCAATATCGGCGGAATGCATATTATAGGATGCGGCTCGGCATATCACGCAGCGCTTATGGGTAAATACGTAATCGAAGCGCTTACCGGAATGCGTGTCAACGCCGATATCGCAAGCGAATTTCGTTATCGCAACCCTCGCCTTCAGTCTAGCGACCTGCTGCTTGCAATAAGCCAAAGCGGCGAAACGGCGGACACCATCGGGGCTTGCCTCGTGGCACAAAACAAATGCAAAACCGCCTGTATCGTCAACGTGCCCGAAAGCTCGCTTACCCATATCGCTTCGCCTATGTACACCTACGCAGGCAGTGAGGTTGCCGTAGCCACAACCAAGGGGTTTACCACACAGCTGCTCAATTTGTACGTAATAACCCTGCGACTGCTACAAAAACGAGGGGACATACGTGCAAAACTGTTACAAGATGAGCTTACTGCTCTCCCCTTTGCAATAGCCAAAGCGCTTGAGCTCGAAGGACAAATCAAAAATCTATCCCCTATCGTTGCTTCACACGAAACGGCTTATTTTATCGGCAGAGGCGCAGACTACGCATCGGCAAAGGAAAGCGCTCTAAAGCTAAAGGAAATATCGTACATTCACGCCGACTGCTACCCGGCTGGCGAGCTGAAGCACGGCACAATTTCGCTTATAGAAAAAGGCTCCGTCGTAGTTGCAATTGCAACGGACCAAGCATTGCTTGACAAAACGGTATCTAATATAATCGAGGTCAAGGCGCGCGGCGCGTTTGTTATCGGCATATCGTGCTTTGATATAAGCCACGTTTGCGACAAGCTGATTTCTATACCTCAGGCGCAATATACCTCGCCTATTCTTGCTTCGGTTGCCGCACAGCTGCTTGCATACCACGTAGCTCTTGCAAGAGGGTGTGATATCGATAAGCCGCGCAACCTCGCAAAATCGGTAACAGTTGAATAAATTCTTAGACAGAAAATTTACTATTGTGACAAAAGCATAACAAAAATTTGTTCCTTAATTATCTTATTTTAATTAGTCCTTTAGTCTGAAATATCTAATATTCTTTCCGTTTCCCTCTCGCTTGAGTTCTCCAATAGCTACCAATTTTCTAAGCCCTCCTTCGATAGAGCTTATACTTAGTGACGGACAAAGCTCTCTGATGTCTTGCTTAGAAAATCTTCCGATTTTATTTTGCGTTGCACGTCTTACTGTTTCAAGTGCAGATAGCTTTGTTTCCACAAGCGCGAATCTATCCCCAAAATCCTTATAAGCGGCAAGTATAGTACCAAGCAGATATTTGATAAAAGGTACAATATCCTCACGCCCTTCATGCCAGCCATGTTGCGCTTTGCCCAAGGCATCGTAATACAAATCCTTATTTTTGGCAATTTTGGCTTCAAGCGAGATGTATTTTCCAACGTAAAAGCCGCTTCTATACAAAAGCAACGTTGTAAGCAGGCGACTCATTCTTCCGTTTCCGTCATTAAAAGGATGAATGCAAAGAAAATCATGAATAAATATGGGAATTGCTAACAGCGGATCTAATTCGTTATTGCCAATTACTCTATTAAGCTCATTACAAATACTTGCCAAGGCATCTGGCGTTTCAAAGGGATCAAGCGGCGTAAACAGCGTTTTGGTAATTCCATCGGGATATGTTGCGCTGATATAATTTTGCACACTCTTTGTTTTACCTGCGGCAGAATTGCCCATGTGACCATAAAGTATTTTGTGAAGTTGAAGAATATAATTCGGCGTTATTGGAATCGCATCAAAGCTCTCGTGAATGATATTCAAAACATCACGGTATCCGGCAATTTCTTGCTCATCTCGATTTTTAGGCATGGTCTTATCTTCAACGAGCTGTCTGATTCTCGTGCTCGTCGTAACGATTCCCTCTATCGCGTTAGAGCTTTCGGTGCTTTGTATTTTAGCAATCTCCACAAGCTTTTCAAGCTCTTCGGGGCGTTGCTTAAGATACATCTCTTGCTTTCCTGCTTCCTTGTAAATTGCGGCTATCAAGCAAAGAATCTCCGAATCCCATTTTTGATCTTTGATTTTTGAGTAATTGAACGTTCTCATTTGCCTTAACCTCGCTTTCTTTCCATTAAATAGTATCATATTATAAGGGAATAGTCAACAATTTAAGGGAATATTCCCTTATTTTTATTTTGCAAATAAGGGAATATTTAATCGTTTTTTGTTTGATGCGTTATTAAAAAGATAAGGCCAAAAAACAAATCCGGCATAGCCACAAGACTACGCTGGATTTATCTTTCAAATACTACCCTACAATATATTTCTTAGAATCACATTTTATATCCCTAAAACACACATTTTTAGTGACAACTTTTGTAATTTCTATTTTCTTGTGCTTGCTTTAAGCTTTTTTGCCGCTTCTTCTCTTTCGCGGCTGATATCCGCCCACTTGGGCATCTTTGAGGTTGCTTGCACCAAATCCTTAAGCACAGCGGGGATATCTATATTTTGCGGGCAAACCTTTACGCACTTTCCGCACGAAATGCAAGCGGCAGGGCGGTTCTCCTCGGGCATCGCCTCTATCCTCATCGAAGCATTTACAGACGGCGAAAATTTAATTTCGTTGTAAATGCTTATCATCATGGGGATATTGATTTTGCTTTCACAGCCGTCCACGCAATATCTGCACGAGGTACACGGAACCGCGCTGTGCATTTTAGCCACCGCGCTATCGATAATCGCCTGCTCGGACTCTGTAAGAGGCTGACGGGAGCTAAAGGTTTTTATATTGTCAAGCGTTTGCTCAAGATTGGACATGCCGCTGAGAACGGTGGTCACACCGCTTTTGCCCATCAGCCAACGCATAGCCCACGAAGCAATCGAGTCATCGGGGCGCGCTTTACGCATAGCCGCTTCGGTTTGCTCGTCAAGCTTAGCAAGTCTGCCGCCGCGAACAGGCTCCATAACAAATACGGGTATATTGCGCGAGCAAAGCAAGTCGTACTTAGCCTTTGCGTCCTGAAGCGTCCAGTCAAGATAGTTAAGCTGAATTTGGCAGAACTCCATCTCGTCGCCACAGTAATCCAAAAACTTCTTTATCGTATCCAAGCCGCCATGTGTGGAGAATCCAAGGTGCTTGATTCTGCCAAGGCGCTTTTGCTCTACGAAGTAGTCCAAAATGCCAAGCTTCTCGTCCATATAAACGCCAATCGAATTTTCGTACACATTGTGCAACAAATAAAAGTCGAAGTACTCTACGCCGCACTTGGCAAGCTGCTCTTCAAAAACACCCTTGGGGTCGTAGCTCGAGCTGATTTGGTGTCCGGGGAACTTAGTCGCAAGGTAAAAGCTTTCCCTCGGATATCTGGCAAGAGCCTTGCCCATAACCACCTCAGACATTCCTCCGTGATACGGATACGCGGTGTCGTAATAATTAACGCCGCTTTTCATTGCAAGATCAACCATATCAAAGGTGTGCTTCTCGTCGATTTTACCGCCCTCGTCTACCGGCAAACGCATTGCGCCAAAGGCAAGTGCCGAAAGCTTTTTATCCTTAAAGCTGTTGTATATCATATTGTTTTCTCCTTTATTTGTCACGAAAAACGCATATACGTATCTCGATTATTTGTTATTTTCCTTCCACTGTCTAATCGCCTCGTAGCGCGCCTTAAACTTACCCTCAAGGCCCTCCTCGGTGGGCTGATAGTACGACTTACCTACAAGAGAGTCGGGCAAGCATTGCATGGGGCTCATCTTCTCGGCAAGGTCATGGGCATACTCGTATCCCTTGCCATAACCGACATCCTTCATAAGCCTTGTGGGAGCGTTGCGAATAACCAGCGGAACAGGCTCGGACAGCATATTAAGCGCATCGCTTTTTGCGGTAAGATAGGCAATTTCCATAGCGTTAGACTTGGGCGCAAGCGCAAGATAAACCACCGCCTGGGTAAGGTGAACGCTACACTCGGGCATGCCGATAAAGTGACACGCCTGATACGCCGCAACGGCGATTTCCAGCGCTCTCGGGTCGGCAAGTCCAACGTCCTCGCTTGCAAATCTCGTTACTCGCCTTGCTATATAAATGGGGTCCTCCCCCGCCTCGAGCATTCGCGCAAGCCAATAAACCGAAGCGTCGGCATCCGAATTTCGCATAGACTTATGCAAAGCCGAAATAAGGTTGTAATGCTCCTCCCCGTTCTTATCGTACAAAAGCGACTTTTTGGCGGTGCATTGCTCGATTGTTTCCTTGGTTACGGTTGTGGTGTCGCCGTCCACGTCGCCGTTGAGCACCGCCATCTCCAGCGTGGTAAGCGCATAGCGAGCGTCACCGTTGCTAAAGCGAGCGATAACCTCGACAAGCTCGGGGTCGATATTTACGTTACTGCCGCCAAAGCCGCGCTCGTCACGCAGTGCGCGGAACAAAAGCTGAGTTATATCCTCGGTTTTGAGCTGCTGAAGCACAAATACCTTGCAACGTGAAAGCAATGCACCCACCACCTCAAAAGAGGGGTTTTCGGTAGTAGCGCCAATCAAAATAACGCTACCCTTCTCGACGTACGGCAAAAACGCGTCCTGCTGAGCCTTGTTAAAGCGATGAATCTCGTCCACAAAAAGTATGGTCTTTTCGCCGTAAAGCCTGTTGTGATCGGCTTCCGCCATAATCTGCTTTATTTCCTTAATGCCGCTCGTCACCGCCGAAAAATTTACAAACTTAGCCTTGGTTTGATTGGCAATTATCTTAGCAAGAGTAGTTTTGCCCACGCCCGGCGGCCCCCATAAAATCATAGAGGTCACCCTATCTCCGTCAATAAGGCGGCGCAAAACCTTGCCCTCGCCAATCAAATGCTTTTGCCCAAAAAACTCATCTAAGCTACGGGGTCTAAGACGCTCGGCAAGCGGCTTGTCTATATCCTGCATAAACAACGATTGCTGCTCCATAATCAATAATCAAGCTCGTTCAAAAGCGCCGTCACGTACGGCATAAGATTGGGCTGAGCCGCAAGACGCTTTAGCCCAAAAGCAAGCGCGCGAGCACCCGAAATGTCCGTCCTCGCCTTTGCCGCCACGTGGTCGCAAAGGAATATGTACTCCTCCTTTTCGGATTGAAGCATTGCCGAATACTTTTCGATTGCGTCAGCAAGCTCCATAGCCTGACGCTCGACGTTTTCGTAGTTTGCGGTACAAACCTCACTCTTTTTTTTGTCGCTAATCGCCTCGACAACGTACTGCTTAAACGGTACCAAAAGCGCCTTGCAGAACGAAGCGTATGCGGTATTTATATCGCCGTTCCACGCAGCCACGTCACCGCCCCAGAAAAATCTGCGCAAAAAGTCGTTAAGGCTGATTTTGTGACTGTCGATATCGGCAAGAATGCAAAACACAAAAGCAACGTGCTCCTTAGGTGCGAAGGGCGGGCGAATCTTACCTGCGTTATAGTCGCGGGCCGCCATACCGTAATCAAAGCCCTTAAGCGCCGAAGCTATAATTTGTTGCAAAACGGTGCTGGTTGCCACGGTTTGTAAAATCTTTATAATCTTACCCTCGGCAAGAATATAGCGTGAATTTATCATTTCGTCAAGATAGGCGGAAAACTCGTCCACCTTGGAAATGTCATCTGTCATAAGGTCTTTTATATTCATACTTACACCTCTCATACTATTCTATCATAAAGCCGCCCCAAAACGCAAGTATTTTTTTGCTAAAGATTTTTGGTATAATCGTGCGTCTATCTGCATATTATAACTATGCAAGCCAAATGGCTTGACCAAATAGCAGCTTAGATGCGTCGATATAACGGTTTGTCAAAGGGTTATGCCAAGAAGAACAATAAGCGCATCGCTTAAAGCGCATAACAAAATCCAACAAAAGCAGTAGTTTATTCGTACGTTTTTTAGGTTGGCAAAAGGTTCGGCATCTACGATTATTTGGTCAAATCATTCCGTAGCTTGTAGGCCCGTAGGAAAAATCCTATGGGCTTTGATTTTTTTGTTTTTTGCCGATTTCCTTAATCGTAGTAAGCGGCGAATGATTTTTGAGCAGCTCCATAAGCTCGGTTTCGGTAATGCTTGCCACAGTCTTAAGGCTTTCATTGACCACCGTAAAGCAGGTGTAGCAATTGCCGCTGAGCATTCTGTCAAGCTGAATAAGAGTAAGCGTGTCGGGCACAAGAATTTGACTTACCTTTAGTCCGCGTCCAAGCCGTTCGCTAAAATACGCCATATCGTAAACTCTCCTATAAGTACTGCTTTTATCGGGCACCGCGGTGCTGACGAAAATAAATACACTAATAAGCGCAAAGCTGAAATTTACCGTCACCCCAAGCACTATGGCAAGCACAAACAAGCCCGCAAACAGCGGCGAGGCAATGTAACCAAAAATCCGCACCCTGCGATATGCTCTTTGACGGGGCATAAACACGGAAAACGCGGCAAGTGCAACCCGCCCTCCGTCAAGCGGAAATACCGGCAATAAATTAAAAGCAGCCGTAAATAAATTTGCAAAAACCACCCTGTCCGTAAAAACGTACGATGCAGGAAAAATCCACCATACCGCCACCGTCACTACGGCAATAATAATGTTGCATAGCGGTCCGGCCAACGCAATCAAAATTTCGTCCTTAGACCTAACGCATTCAAAATCGCCGCAAAGGGAAGCGCCGTACGGCATAAGCACAAAGCTATCAAGGGTATACCCAAGCCTCGTTGCCATCTCCGCATGAGCAAGCTCGTGCAAAACAATTGTTGTAAGATATACGGCGCAGTCGTAAAAGTGTCCAAATGCAATAAGCAAAATAAGCATGACAATGACTAACGGCGAAACCTTTAGCCTCAATCTTTTCACTTTGCACCGCCAACACAAAAAACGGGTATACGCCATCGCATTTTTGTTACAACCGTATTTTTGCTCTCATCTATCATACCACATATTATATGGTAAGAATCGCACTAAAATTACCCCAAATGCATGCCTATCCTTTTTATCTCGCCGCATTTTACGCTCACGTTAATTTCGCCGCTGCGCACGCTTATCCGTACGTCCTCGACGTCCGCAAACTGGCTAAAAACGCAGTAAAGCTCCGAGCGCAAAACCTCAATCAGTGCCGCCTCGTTAGCTCCGCCGTCTGCCTGAATACTGCTTTTTAATCTTTCACTAAGCTCGCTCATAATCTTCCCTTTAGCCTGCGCTTGATTCCGCCAAGCATACCTCTATACCTCTTTGTAACGTCATAAATTTCGTTAGTTCCGCAATGAATGTTTTGCGCAAGAATTTTGGTTGCACGCTTACCCTCGCCCCTTGTGACCACGCTACTACCGCAGCTTAATCTGTTTACATCGTCGTCCTCGGGCACAACGCCCAAAACGGCAAGCCCCATGGTCTGCTCTATTTCGGCAGGCGAAAGCGCGTCGCCGCCTAAAATCATATCCCCTCTTGCTCGGTTTATCACAAGGCTAACGGGGAGCCGATACGATCGTATCAGCGCCGCCACCTTGCCGGCATCCTTCAGTGCAGACAGATGCGAGCTTGTCACCACCACCGCCTCGTCCGCCGCCGCAACCGCCCTATGAAATCCGTACTCGACGCCGGCAGGGCAATCTATCAGCACGTAGTCGTAGCTTGCCTTTAGCCTATTTACCACCGCCCTAAAGGCCTGCCCGTCGGCATAGCACTCGCTGTAGCTGTGCGAGGAGGGCAGTAAGCATACGCCTTTTGCCGCACTGTCGGGCACGAGCGCTTGACTAAGCCTACATCTGCCCGCAATCACGTCCACAAGGTCGTAAACAACACTGTGCTCGACGTTCATAAGCACGTCAAGGTTATTAAGCCCAATATCAGTATCCATCAGAACAACTCGCGCGGAAAGCTCGGCAAGCGCTCTGCCTACGCTTAAGGTCAAGGTGGACTTGCCTACGCCGCCCTTGCCCGAAGTAAAAACTATTGCCTTAGCCATATAATCCCCCTTTTGCGCATTAACCCAATTATACCTTGACTCAGCCGCGAAAATATACGTATTTTTATACAATTATGTCTATTTGTGTGGCACGGGCCGCACTTTTTTTATCAAAACTATTGCATAGTGCCGTATCTTATGGTACAATAATTATGAAAAAACCTTATAAAGGGGGATATACATGAAGGTTCTTATTGTTGGAGGCGTAGCAGGCGGCGCATCGTGCGCGGCAAGGCTGCGCAGACTTGACGAAAAAGCAGAAATAACCGTACTCGAGCGCGGCGAATTTATTTCGTTTGCAAACTGCGGCTTGCCGTACTATATCGGGGGAGAAATCACAGACAAAAGCAAGCTGACCCTGCAAACGCCCACAAGCCTTAAGCGCAGATTTAATATCGACGTGCGAGCTTTTTGTGAGGCTATAAGCGTAGATCCACAAGCTAAATGTGTCACCGTAAGGGAGGCAAACGGCAATACGTATACTCAAAATTACGACAAGTTGGTGCTTTCGCCGGGCGCGGCGCCCATTCTGCCCAAAATAGAGGGAATAAAAAGCGAGCGCGTTTTTACACTTCGCAATATCCCGGACACTCTTAGAATAAAAAGCTTTATAGACGTCAATAAGCCTCGCTCGGCAGTCGTGGTAGGCGGCGGCTACGTCGGTATCGAAATGGCAGAAAACCTTGTTAAGGCAGGCATCGACGTGACAGTAGTCGAGCTTAGCGACCACCTTATCGCACCGCTTGACTTCGATATGGCGGCAGATGTTCATCACTACGTAAGAAGCAAGGGCATAAAGCTTGTTTTGGGCAGCGCCGTTACGGCAATAAAAAATCGCGAGCAAGGCATAACTGTTCAGACGCAAAAAGGTAATATCGACGCCGATATGGTTATTATGTCGGTAGGCGTAAAGCCCGAAACGGCATTTTTAAGCGGAAGCGGCATTGCCACAAACGCACGCGGAAGCATAATCGTAGACGAGCATATGCGTACGAGCGCAGAGGATATATACGCAGTAGGCGACGCCGTGGAAATCCTTAGCTTTATCACCAAGCAACCCGCCTTTATTCCTCTTGCGGGGCCTGCCAACAAGCAAGGCAGAATCGCCGCCGACAATATTTGCGGCATAAGCTCCAAATATTGCGGCACGCAAGGCTCTGCGGTAGTCAAAATTTTTGATATGACGGTAGCAACCACCGGGCTTAACGAATCAAGCGCAAAAGCGGC
>SVHR01000044.1 GCA_015055705.1 Clostridiales bacterium
GCTTGACTCTTGTTATGTATGCCCGTGACGAGGCGGCTTCTAATGCTAAGATATTAGAGAGCGTAAAGCATATCGCAGGCGGTGCGTTTTACGGTAACACATATCTAACAAGCGTAACCTTGCCAAGCACGCTCGTGGCAATAGGCGATTATGCTTTTTACGGTACAAGCAGTCTTAAAACCATAGATTTTTCTGCCGCTTGTGCACTTACTCGTATTGGCAAATACGCATTCAGCGGCAATGTGGGTAGTGCTCCAAAAATTAAGGCGATTGATTTTTCAGGCTGTGCTTCGCTTGAAGGCACGGGTGAGCGTGCGTTTGCCTACTGTGCACTGCTTAGCAATATCAATTTCGGCACGCTTAACAAAGTGGATAAAAATTCGTTCTACGGTTGCGGTTCGCTGGAAAACCTGACGCTTGGCAAAAATCTAACGACAATCGGCGAGGGTGCTTTCCGTAGCTGTGTGTCGCTTAAAAATATAGTCGTGCCGGTTGACAGTGAGCTCATAGCAATAGAGGCGTACGCTTTTGCGGGTACAATTTCGCAAAAGACAAATTACGAAGTCCTCGATTTGAGCAATGCTGTAAGGCTTCAGCTTATAGACGACAGTGCTTTTGCTTACGGCAATGTAAAAACGGCTACATTACCCGAGGCACAGTTTATCTTAGGTGACGATACCTTCAGCGGCTGTAATTTACTTTCACAAGTAGACCTTGGCAATTGCGTTTCTATTGGACAAAATGCTTTCAGATATTGTAGCTCCCTTTGCAACATTACCATTCCTTCGAGTGTAAAAATTATATCTAAGGAAGCCTTTCGCGACCTTAATCTTGTTACCGTCAATATTGGGACCGAGGATGGTGGCAATTCTTTGGAAAGTATTGGCAAATACGCCTTTTTTGGCTGTGATTTACTGACTACTGTAAATATTTACGGCGACAATATCCCCACGCTTGTAGGCGAGGAAGACAGCCTGCTGTTCCATCATATCGATAAAAGCGGGGATACAGCCGTGATAAACGGCTTGCGTATTTACGTTAATGCGGGGGCCTTGGCGTGGTATGGCTCGGATGGTTGGCAGGTCTATAAAAGCTGCATTTTTGAGCGAAACTAAATTAAGATAGGTAGGGCAGGACAATGAGTCTTGCTCTTTTTTTGTCAGTAAAAACTAAACACCTCTTGACAGTTTTGCGAATATATGTTACTATTATTATGGAGGTTTATGATATGCCGCTTATAGAACTAAGATGTGAAAAATGCAATAAGACTTACGAGGAGCTTGTAAAGGCAGATGGAAAATATCCTGCATGCAAGTTTTGCGGTGGCGAAACTCAGCAGGTGTACAGCGGAAAGCTGATAGTCAACGATTGTAAAAAATCAAATTGCTCGGGCAACTGCTCGAGCTGTGGAGGATGTCACTAATATGAATACTTTGGAATGTATAAAAAATAGAATAAGCGTTCGTAGCTTTTTGGATAAGGATGTAGAGGATGAAAAGCTTCGTATAATAGCCGAGGCAGGCTTGGAGGCACCTACTGCAAAAAATACTCGCGACTTTGTTCTTACCGTTGTCAGAGGAAGTCGATTGCAGCAAATCAACGATACGATGTATGAAATTTTGGACGAGAGCGTAAGACCGTACTTTATGCAAAACGGAAAATTTAACTTCTATCGTGGCGGCAACGCTTTGATAGTTGTGTCTTTTGGCGCAAAATCCATTATGACCGAGCAAAACACCGGTTGCGTTATGCAAAATATGTATCTCGCCGCTACCGAGCTTGGACTTGGCTCGTGCTGGATAAATCAATTTTATAAGGTGGAAAACAAAAAGCTTTTTTCGTTGCTTGGGCTAGAGGACGGATACAAGCCGTTTGCCGCGCTCAGCGTAGGATATACTGACGTTATGCCCGACAAAAAAGAGCGTGACGGAAAAATCATATTTTTGGACTAACTGCATATGGCACTAAAGATTTGCAGCTTGTCCAGCGGAAGCCACGGCAACTGTATTTACATATCAAGCGACACGACTGCTTTGCTTATAGATGCAGGCATAAGCTGCAAAAAAACTAAAGAGCGCATTGCTCTTTTGGGCAAGCAGCCGCCACAGAATTTGCTTATTACGCACTCGCATTCCGATCACGTTTGCGGTGTAAGCACGCTTGCAAAAACCTTTTCACCCGTAATTTATACGCATTTTAGGACTCATTACGAAATAGCAAAGCTGCTTCCCGGATATCTCAAGATAAAGGAATATTGTGGCGACTTTTTTGTGGGGGATATGACTGTTTCGCCTTTTTCGGTAAGTCACGATGTTCCGTGCAACGCATACAGCGTGCTTTGCGGCGGCAAAAAAATTACAGTTGTCACCGACCTCGGAGAGCTTACTAAGGATAATTTGGACAGCATCGAGGGCAGCGATGTTGTGCTGATAGAATCCAATCATGACGAAAAAATGCTTATGAACAATCCGCGATACAGCGATACGCTAAAAAGGCGAATACTTTCAAGCAGGGGACATCTAAGCAATTCCGCCTGTGCGGCAGCTGTGGTGGAAATCGTAAAAAGCGGCGCAAAGCATATAATTTTAGGGCATCTGTCCGAAGAAAACAATACTCCGACACTTGCATACGAAACTACAAAAAATGCTCTTGACAGAGCGGGGCTAAGAGCAAGCGTAACGGTAGCGCTTCAAAACGAAATGACCGAATTAATAGAGGTGTGCTGATGAACAAAAAGCCGTTTAGGGCAACGGATGGACCGATGATTATGCTGATTGCATTTGCACTTATGCTCGTGGGACAGCTTGTTGCTTCTTTTGTCCTTATAGGCACGCAGTCGGACGGGGCGTATCAGATTATAAATGTCCTTGCGATGATTGCATTTCAGATAATATATCTTGCAACATATCTTATATATACCAAAAAGAAAGGTATTGTAAGTGCGTTTTCCGTACGTAATAAAATTACTGTTTGGGCAATAATAGGTACAATAGGTGTTACGGTTCTATGCTTTTTCGGCTTTATAGGGCTAGCTTATTACTTTGAGTATTTGCTTGGCGGCTTAGGATATACAGCGTCGGGATTTATGCCCACCACGCCGCTTGCAATAGCACTAATGGTAATTGCCACTGTTATTGCCGCACCTGTCGGAGAGGAAACGATATTTAGGTCGGCGCTCCTTTCGGGACTAATCAAGAATAACCGCAGTGAGCTGATGCCGTGCATAATCAGCGGCATTTGCTTTGCGCTTATGCACATCAATCCCAGTCAAACGGTATATCAGTTTTGCCTCGGCTTTGTGGCGGCGTATCTTACGCTAAAATGCAGATCAGTGCTTCCCGCGATGGTGACTCACGGGCTAAGCAACGCCTTGGCTCTTATCTTCTCATATACAAAAATCGGGGGTGCGATAGACGGCTTTTATGCACAAAGCGGGCTAAATGCAGGCATAACCTTGCTTACGTGCGTGGCGTTCCCCATAGTCGCGGGCGTAGCAATTTGGCTTGTGTGCAAATATCTCAAAAAAGTGGAAAAGGCGGCATTCCCCGACAAATTCAAGCTTTCGCCGCGCGTTATTTGGATAGATGAGACTACTAATCAGCCCATTTACGAGCCGACGGAATATGTGGCTTCGATAGATGGCGAGGGGGAGTCAATGAAAAAGTCAAGCGTGGAAAATAGGCTAGCGGGGCAAGAGCGTCTTATGTCGCAGTACCAAAGAGACAACGAGGAATCGGGTATTTTTGGCAAAAGCAGCTATAAGGTTGCTTTGGGTATTTATTTTGTGCTAACGGTGTTTATGTGGATTATTAATTTTGCCGCCGGGATAGTACAGTAAAATGGAGGAACGATGGATAAGGAATACGCAAAAAAACAATATCGCACGGTAGCGCTAACAGTATTTATAATAGCAGTTTTATCGCTTGTTTTGCGTATAGTCAGCTATTATGTTAATCTTGCTACCATGGATTGGGAAATGGACGATGCGTGGTACAGCATTGTTTTAGAAATGATGTTTACCGTTCCTATGCAAATAGGCGTTTTGCTCGTTTTGCCGTTTTTGGTGTACAAGCTAAGACTGAAGAAAACATTCCGCGAGGTTATTCAGTTTTCGGGTGTGCGTAAAAGCAATCTGTCAATTTGCTTGCTAATGATTCCACTTGCCATTTGTTGCTACATTGTGTCAATGTATATCAGCAGTGTTTGGCAAATATTTCTTATGATTTTCGGATATACGCCGCCGGGCGGCGAAGCGGCAATGCCCGAGGTATTCAACATAGGCCACTTTTTGCTTATGGTGTTTTTGACTGCCGTATTGCCCGGTGTGTGTGAGGAATTTGCCAACCGAGGCGGCTTTCTTACGGTGCTTCGCTCGTCGCACTCTAAGGCATATACTGTGGTGATAGTGGGAGTAGCGTTTGGTCTTTTTCATCAAAACATAGTTCAGCTTGTTTATACAGCTGTGTTAGGTGCGCTGATGGCGTATCTCACGCTTACAACAGGCTCCGTTTTGCCTGCTGTAATTTTACATTTTTCCAACAATCTTATATCCGTAATTTTGCAGAACGCAACTACCTACGGTTGGGCAATCGGTAATGCGTATGCTAATTTTATGGAAACAATGCTTATTTCTACTTTTGCATCTTACGCAGCGATTGCCATGCTTGCCGCATTTTTGCTCGTTCTTCTCGTGCGTAAGCTTGCCGCAAGGAGCAATAAGGGGAATATGTACGCAGAGCTTAGCGAGGCAACTGCCGTTTCGGGCTTTAGGCCTATGCTGCGCGACAAAATATTTTTTATAGGAGCAATAGTGGTAACGGTGGCATCTAACGTTCTCACCTTTATTTACGGATTATGAAAAAAATAAGGCTCGTTGTGGTTGGCAAGCTTAAAGAAAAATTTTTTACTGACGCTTGCGCAGAATATCTAAAACGTCTTTCTCGCTTTGCAGAGGTGTCTGTTGTGGAAGTTAAGGATCGCCCCGACGGTATTATAGCAGAAAGCTCGGATATTTTGGATTCGCTCAAGGGTTACGTTGCGCTTACCGACCTTGGCGGCGAAAGCATGACCAGCGAGCAATTTTCTGCCTTTTTGACGGGTGCACTTGAAGGTAACGATACCGTAACCTTCGTCATTGGCGGCTCATGCGGAGTGGACGGCAGAGTTAAGCAAAAGGCAAACAAAAAAATTTGCTTTGGCAAAATGACGTATCCGCACATGCTTATGCGTGTAATTTTGCTTGAACAAATTTATAGGGCATTTACCATAAAGGAAGGCTTGCCGTATCACAAATAAGCGTACGGTGCATATAATGAATGAGGCGGTATATCGCCACATAAAAGAGGTTATTATATGTACACGTACAAAAATCTAATAGACGATATCGAGATTTTGCACAGCTGCGGGGCAAAGATCGGCAGTATAGGCACATCCTTACTGGAAAACGAAATTTACTATATACATACAGGCTTGGACGAGGGAAAACAGCTGATTATCACGGGCGGTATTCACGCCAGGGAGAACGTAACCACGCAGCTTGTTATAAAACAGGCTTATAGGCATCTTAGATTGCCTATGGGCATTTATTTTGTCCCGATGATTAATCCCGACGGCGCGTTGCTTATCGAGCGCGGCTCGGCTGTTGCACGAGAGTATGCAGCCTTATTGCTGGATATAAACGGAAGCGATGATTTTTCGCTGTGGAAGGCTAACGCCCGTGCCGTGGATCTAAACAATAATTTTGACGCACGGTTTGGTACGGGCAAAAGTAACGTTACTCGCCCCGCTTCGCACGGCTATGTGGGCGATCATCCGTTCAGCGAGCCCGAAACGGCGGCGTTACGTGATTTTACCCTCGCCGTAAAGCCGTATTTTACGGTAAGCTACCACGCACTTGGCAGAGAGGTGTATTGGGACTTTGGACAAAAGTCGGATAAGGATAAGGCTATGGCACAAAGCATCGCAAATATGCTAGGTTATGATTGCGTTGACGGTGACCTTGGTAGTGCAGGCGGCTATAAGGATTGGTGTATATTGCAGGGAATCCCCGGCGTAACGATAGAAATCGGCAGTTCTTGGCTTAGTCATCCGCTTTCGGCAAGGGACATAACAGATGACGTTTGCGTAAATATCGATTTGCCAAGTAAAATTGCAAAGCTGTACCCAAAAATTTACGGTGTGGGGTAGCCACAGATAAAACATTTTGTAAAAATATTTTCTTTTTGCTGTTTTTATTATTCTTTTTTATCAAAGATGTGTTATAATGATGCGGTAAATTAAACAAAAGTGGGTGAGCGCAGTGGACGAGCATATAAAATTTATGAGGGCGGCAATAAGGGAAGCACGTAAGGCGGAGAAAATCGAGGAGGTTCCCGTGGGTGCGGTCGTTGTTTACGATGGCAAAATCGTATCGCGCGCTCACAACAAGCGCAACACTCATCACGACGGCACGGCTCACGCCGAAATACTTGCCATTCAAAAGGCAGGCAAAAAGCTGGGCAGGTGGAATCTGAGTGATTGCGATTTGTACGTTACGCTCGAGCCGTGCGCTATGTGCGCGGGAGCGTCCGTTAATTCTCGCATTCGTCGTATTTATTTTGGCGCGTACGACTATAGATACGGCTGTTGCGGCTCCATTATGGACATAACCAATTCTGCGCTTAACCATAGGGTAGAAATTATCGGCGGTATTATGCAGGAGGAATGCTCGACCATGCTGTCGGCGTTTTTCAAAAAACTGCGCGAAAGAGCAAAAAACAATGCTCAACAAATTGACATTAACGAGTAGAAGGGGTATAATTGTATTGTTATGGATAATATCTGCGGAATCGTTCTAAAAGTTTCATATCCGAGCATGGGGGACACCTCCTCTATCGAAATTTTGGGCAAAACCATGTTAGATTGGGTTTGCTTTTCTTTGGGTGAAAGCTTTTGCGGTTCGGTAGTGTACAGCGACAATGTGCCTATCCCTGTGCTTGTGCGCCCGTACGTCAAGGCAGACACCGATTACACGGTGGTGCTGTACTCGGATACTCCGCTTATGACGCGCAAAACGGTGCTCGATGCCGTGACTCTACTCAAGCAACGCAACCTAAACGTGCTAAAAATGACAAGGGGATTCGTATTCAAGACGCAATTCCTTTTGGGTATAGACAAAATTTACAGCGAAAACCTCTTCTATTTTGACGAGGAAGACTTTATGACGGCGTTCAACTTTAAGCAGGTTGCGCTTGTCAGTGACGCGCTAAAAAACAGAATACTCGCCTACCACATGAATCAAGGCGTGCAGTTCGACGACCCCAATTCCACCTTCGTGGGCTGTGACGTCGTTATCGGCAGAGGCGTAAGGGTAGGTAGCGGCAATATAATCAAGGGCAGGACGGTAATTAAGGAGCGTGCTGTTATCGGTAATCGTAATACAATTGACAGCTCGGTTATCGAGGAGGGCGCTTTTGTCGAAAGCAGCTATGTTCTTTCCAGCGTAGTGGGTAAGCGCACTACGGTAGGGCCTAACGCATATATCCGCCCCTCGTCCATAATAGGCGAGGATTGCCGCATAGGCGACTTTGTAGAGATCAAAAACAGTACTATCGGCGACAAAACCAAGGTTGCGCACCTTAGTTACGTTGGGGACGCAACGGTGGGAAGCGGCTGTAATATCGGTTGCGGCGTGGTGGTTGCAAATTACGACGGAAAGGGCAAGCACAGGACCCAAATCGGGGACCGAGCGTTTATCGGCAGCAACTGCAATCTTATTGCTCCGCTCAAGGTAGGCAGCGATGCGTTTATCGCGGCAGGCTCAACAATTACCGATGAGGTGCCGGATAAGGCTCTTGCAATAGCGCGCCCCCGTCAAACGGTAAAGCCCGATTGGGTAAAGAAAGACTAACGCAAAAGCGTTTTTATAAACAAACCTTTGGAGGATGGTATGGTTAAAAACGAGAGAAAGTTAAAGATATTTGCTTGCAACGGTTGCCCGGAGCTTGCAAAGGAAATCGCAAAGATTCTTGACGTAGAGCTTGGACAAATTCACGTTGGCAAGTTCAGCGACGGCGAGGTGTCGGTACATATCGACGAGTCCGTTCGTGGCGCTGACGTGTTCGTAGTTCAGTCTACCTCTGCACCCGTAAACGACAATCTTATGGAATTGCTCGTTACGATTGACGCACTCAAGCGTGCATCGGCAGGCAGAATCAACGCCGTAATTCCTTATTTCGGTTATGCAAGACAGGACCGCAAGGCGATGGCTCACGACCCGATTACCGCAAAGCTTGTAGCTGACTTGTTGCAAACTGCCGGTGCAGACAGAGTTCTTACTATGGATTTGCACGCGGCTCAGATTCAGGGCTTCTTTAAGATTCCCGTAGACCACTTGCTTGGACTTGCCGTACTCAAAAAGGCAATTTGCGAGGAAGATTTCGTTAAGACCGACGATTTCGTGGTTATCTCGCCCGACGTTGGCTCGGTTGCACGTGCCCGTGCGCTTGCTTCCCGCCTCAATGCTCCGCTTGCTATTGTGGACAAGCGTCGTCCCAAGGCGAACGTAATGGAGGTTATGAACATTATCGGTGACGTAGAGGGCAAAACCTGCCTTATGATCGACGATATGATCGATACCGCAGGCACCATCGTTCAGGGTGCAAAGGCTCTTGTAGAGGTAGGTAAGGCAAAGAGAGTATTTGCTTGCTGTACTCACGGCGTGCTTAGTGGCCCGGCTATCGAAAGACTTCAAAATTCGGTAATCGAGAAGCTTTTTGTTCTCAACACTATCGAAATCCCCGAGGAGAAGAAGTTCGACAAGCTTAAGCTTGTAAGCGTAGCGCAGATTTTTGCAGCCGCGATCAAGAACATCAACGACGAGGAATCCGTTTCTAAGCTGTACGACTAATACTTACAACAAAAATATTATCATGCAGATATGCACCTCAAAGGTTATACACTTTGGCGGTGCATATTTTATGCTTGTCTGTTTTTTGGGATAGACCTGCTCCCCCACAGTCATCCTCGAGCATAGCGAAGGATCTAGTGGGGGGGCATAGCGAGCGCAAGCGCGGCAATCTCGGCTGTGCTTGCCCACGAGATCCCGCCTGTGGCGCCCTGCGAGTTCGACTGCGCTCAGGATGACACGTGGGCGATAAAAGGATTAGTAGTTGCGCAACGATAGTGCATTTAGCTGACTTACATTCGCCGCGCCCATAGTCAAGCTTCGCTTACCTCATCTGTCACTCGCTATGCTCGTGCCACCTTCCCCAAAGGGGAAGGGTGAGCGGTGGGGTTGGGTGAGGGTAAGCAACCCTCCCCTTTGGGGAGGGTGTCAGCGAAGTTGACGGGTGAGGTGTGCTTTTTATGCGCAAGAATGGATTGTTTAGCAAAGAAAGCAGTTTGCGCCCAAATAGAAGCTATGCTTCCGCCCAAAACAGGCTGTGCTTGTCATTGCGAGCGCAAGCGCGGCAATCTCGGCGGATAACAAACTTTTACAAAAATGCCTATTGACAATGTGATAAATATATGGTAAAATATACGGTAGTTAGTAATAACATACATAGAGGAGATAGCGATATGAAAAAGATATTGACCGTGATTGGACTAATGCTTATCGTAGCTTGCTCGGTTATGGTAGTTGTATCTTGCGAAAATACCGATTGGGGCGAGGGTGACGGCGACCCGACATTGCTTGAATACGAGCTGTCCGAGGACGGCACGTATTACTCGGTAGCAGGACTCGGCAACTACGTAGGCACGCATTTGGTTATCCCCGAGGAGTATAATGGCTTGCCCGTAAAGAAGATTGAGATAGATGCATTTTGTGAGCAAGACGGATTAGACAATTCGGCACTGCTTGCTATAAAAGCAATAACGATTGCAGACAGCGTAACTGATATGGGAGAGTACATGTCTTTTGCGGAAACAAAAATTGAAAAATTAAATATTGGAAGTGGCGTAAAAGAAAGTATTAGATCGTGGTCGTTTGGCATGTCTAATAGCCTTAAAGAAATAAACGTAAGCAAGGATAATCAAACCTACATGTCGAAGGATGGAGTTTTATATTCTAAAGACGGGTCTAAATTAGTAAAATATCCTCAACAAAAAGCGGATAAAATGTTTAGAATTCCAAGAAGTGTAAATACGATAAAAATGGAGGCTTTTTACGGGAATGGGAACATTAAAAAGGTAAAGATGGGTAACCATCTTACAACAATAGAATCTAAGGCATTTTACGGTACAACATTAGAGGAGATAAAAATACCAAACAGTGTAGAAATTATAGGATCCTGGGCATTTGGTTCCTGTAAAAATCTTAAGAAGGTAAAGATAGGAAGAAAAGTTAGAATAATCGAAGGTTCGGCTTTTTACGATACGTTGATTGAGGAAATAAAGATACCTAACAGTGTAGAAAAGTTAGAAGGTGATGCATTTGAGAGTTGCGAAAAGCTTAAAAAGGTACATATTGGAAGTGGAGTAAAAGAAATTGGCGATTATACTTTTGCAGGTTGCGATAGCTTAGAAGAGGTTGTTTTACCCAAAAACATAGAAAAAATCGGGACTTATGCATTTGCTTATTGTGAAAGCTTAAAAAGAATTATTATTCCCAAGAGCGTAAAAACAATCGGTGCGCAAGCCTTTTACCATTGTGATAATTTAACAGAGTTCCTTTATAGGGGGACTGAAACCGAGTGGAAGGATGTAGAGCTTATAACTACAACACACAGCCTCATTTGGGGTACGAAATATAACCAACCAATCTTTTCGGATAACACTCAAATATATACTTACAGCAAGAAAAGACCGAGCGGCGATGGTAACTATTGGCGTTACATATTGTGGATGCCAACTGTTTGGAAGAGCTAAAACAAAAAAGAATTTTTGGGTTATCACCTTAGCGAAGTAATCTCGGCGAATTGCAAATATTTGCAAAAGGGTATTGACGGCGCGATAAATGTGTGGTAAACTATTATAGTAAGTAATAATGCATATAGAGGTAGTTTATGGTAAAAAAAATTATTGTCCCCATAGTGGCGACTATACTGGTGGTAGTTATAGCCATATTGGGCGTCAATATTTATAACGGGCGCATTCCGTATAATTATAAGCTATATACCGAAGCAGAGCCGTGGATTTATGAGT
>SVHR01000045.1 GCA_015055705.1 Clostridiales bacterium
AATAAATAATATATAACAGGAGGAAAACACTATGCCAAAAAAGAATGCAACCACAACCAAAGCCCCGGAAAAGCAGGCGGCACCCAAGAAAGCCAAACTCCCGTCCATCGACGTGAGGATCGACTCACTCGTTGACTACGAAGGTAGCAAAACTAAAGCATTTGCGAGTGCGAATATCGGTGGCGCGTTTGCCATCCACGGACTCCGAATCATGGACTCGGACAAGGGCTTGTTCGTTTCGATGCCGTCAAGGAAAGACGGCGAGAATTACCGAGAAGTATTCCACCCCGTATCGAGCGAAGCGAGAGAGGAACTCAACAAGAAAGTCCTCGCAGCTTACGAACAGAAACTCACCGAGGAACAGAGTCAGGAACAGGAGGAAACGGAAACGCTTTCGGAGGACGAATCGCAAGCCCCCGTCACGCAGACGATGTAAAAAGGCGCGACAGTTCAAACCCAAACAAAAAAAGGCGAAAATATCTTTTTTATCGCCCCTTCACAGATAAAACCGTGCTTTTTATAAGTGCGGTTTTTGTTTAACCCCTATTGCTTACGAATCAGGATTCGTAATACTACGTTTCGCTAACGCTACGCTCCGTACTCCGCTACGCTCCGTGGCGTTCGTTCACTACGTTCACTCGGCTGAGGACGTTCGCAATCTGCGATTGCTCGGTTAGCAGCAGGTCGCCGGTTCGACGGCCAGTAGCTCCAAAAAACGACAAATTTCGATAGAAGTTTGTTGTTTTTCAGTTATATTCGCCTTACGGCGAGTGATATGCACTTCGTGCGTGATATTTGCAAGGCAAGTGATATGCGCTTTGCGCGTTGAATGTTACAAGATAAAGTTGAATGTTACAAGATAAATATAATATCACTGCGAGCGAAGCGAGTTACATCACTAAGTAACACACGGGTCAAGTCTATTCAAGAATATCATTGTTTTTGCCACCAATCATCTTTTTGATGGCGGAAACAATGATAATAGATGCAGGAGATTTCATATTTTATGATTATAATGTCGAAATTTGCTGAAAACCTTTCTGCGCTTATGGCGGAGCGAAATCTAAAAGCTCCGATGCTTGCCAAAATTCTGAGGACCGATAGGTCTAATATAACCAGATATTTGCAGGGAAAACGGCTCCCTTTGTTTAATGGATTTGTTGCCATACTTGAGTTTTTCAATATTTCTGCAGATGTGCTTCTTGGGCGTATGGACTATACGGACGAAATGGACTTTTTGCCGCTTCCGCCGTTTGGCGAACGTCTGCGAATGGTAATGGAAGAAACTAAAACAACGCAGTACAGAATGGAGCACGACCTTAAAATTAGCGGCGAAAGTATGTTCAGCTGGCTAAATAACAAGACACTGCCTAGTGTAGAAAGCTTGGATAAGCTTGCTGATTATATGGACGTATCCATTGACTATTTATTAGGTCGTGTAAAATAATATGTATGCTTATATAATCGACAGGTTTTTAGGGCTTGTCGATTTTTTTATGAGCTAATTGGAAAATTGTGTTATAACAAAAATCAAGCGTGTGTGATGGGGTGCCCATAATTTTCGCCGACAAAAAATTTTTTATTTTTCTGCAAAAAATGCTTGACAAGAGGTAGGATTATAAGTATAATGATAATAGTAATCATTACTAATAAGCAATTGAGCAAGGCGAATAGATGATTGTTAAAAAAGGAGCATTATGAGGAACACAACACAAAGAGCAGAAATACTAAAGTTTCTTCGTTCAAAAAGGCAACATTGTAGTGCTGTGCAAATCTACGATGCGGTAAGGGAGAAAATTCCTAATATCAGCCTTGGTACGGTTTATAGGAATCTGGGTCAGCTTTTGGAGCAGGGCGAGATAATTTCGGTAGAGGCTGTGGACAAGTGCATATACTACGATGGTTTTGCCGAGGATCACGCGCATTTTGTGTGTAGCGGCTGTAAGGAAATTTATGATTTTCCCATCGAGCCCGAAAAGCGCACGTCTATTTTAGAAGCGGGATTTTCGGTTGACAGCGAAAGAGTTATTTATTACGGCAAGTGTTCTAAGTGCAAAAATTCAGAGAAATCTGTAAAATAATAAAAATTATACTTATATAAGGAGAAAAGAAAAATGAAAAAGTTTGTTTGTCCGGTATGCGGTTACGTTCACGAGGGAGATGCAGCTCCCGACAAGTGCCCTGTTTGCAAGGTGCCCGGTGAAAAATTCAACGAAATGTCCGATGGCCTTACTTGGGCTGCCGAGCACGTTATCGGCGTGGCAAAGGGCGCTTCGCCCGAAATTATCGAGGGCTTAAGAGCTAATTTTATGGGTGAGTGCACCGAGGTTGGTATGTATCTTGCTATGGCAAGGGTGGCGCACCGCGAGGGCTATCCCGAGGTGGGCTTGTATTACGAAAAGGCGGCTTGGGAGGAAGCAGAGCATGCGGCTAAGTTTGCCGAGCTTCTTGGCGAGGTTGTAACCGATTGCACCAAAAAGAACCTTGAAATGAGAGTGGAGGCAGAAAACGGCGCTACTCTTGGCAAGGTTGAGCTTGCTAAGCTTGCTAAGGAACAAAACCACGATGCTATTCACGATACCGTTCACGAGATGGCGCGCGACGAGGCTCGTCACGGCAAGGCGTTCGAGGGACTTTTGAACAGATATTTCAGAAAGTAAGAGGTGTGCTTTCGCAAGTCTGTTGCTTGTAGGCTCTCTAAACACATTGCATTCAGCTTGTACTATGCACAAAAAGAGAGGTCAATTATGAAAATTAAGCGGATAGTTGCAATTTTGCTTGTTTTGGCGTTCTCGCTTTTTATGGTGGGCTGTGAAAACAGAATTACAACAGATGAGGCGAAGGAGCAGGTAAACGCGCTTATAAGCGCTGTTTCGTCAGGTGATTTCGATGAGGCGGAAAAGCTGCTTCATCCGAGTAGGAAAACCGACCTCGAGGCGTACTTTAACAGAGCGGAGGCCGTGGAGGGCGTGGATTTTCAAGCCGGCATTGAGATAACCAAATATACGGGATTCTCATCTGCCTTACACGAGACCGAGGTTGACGGAGCCGAGTACGAGCTGGAAATGAATGTTTTGGTCAGCGGTAAGGCTTTGGAGCTTACTGTTGAAATCGTAAGAAACGATCAAGGCTTTGGCATCTACGAGATCGACATTGACGACTGAAAATTAAAGGATATTTTGCTAACCCCACAGGCTGATAAAAAAGGTGTCGCATTTTGAGGCGGCACTTTTTTTGCGTTATCGCTTAGTCGAGTTTTTTGCAAAAAACAAGCGCACGGGTGTGTGTTTTTTTTGATTGCCGTAAGTCAAAGTGCTTGACTTATTTTTTGATTTGTTCTATAATTATAGTGTATATAGGTATGCATTACGTATATGCGATGGGCAAGAAGTAAGTGTCTTGCTAAAAAAAGGGAAATAGGAGGAGTTATGAAAAAAATATTGACGCTTTTACTGTCGGTATGTATGCTTTTTTGCCTTGGCGTAGCGGCTGTTTCTTGTGATGACGGCACTACGGATGTGGAACCAACGGGCGGCGATCATAAGCACAGCTATTGGGCAAATTGGGAAAAGGACGCAACGCACCATTGGCACGCCTGCAAGGGTGAGGATTGCGATTCGGTAATCGACAAGGACGTTCACCAGTGGGACGAGGGTGTAGAGTTTGACGGTCAAATCAATTATACCTGCGACGTTTGCGAGGCAACCAAGACCGAGCAAGCACCCGCAAGCAAAATGAGCCTTGCAGAATGGAATGCAATGCTTGACATGAGCAACTTTGGCAACTTCAGTCTTGTCTGGTCGTTGACTGTGGATGGCGTAGAGGGCGAATACACAGTAAAGCATGCTGAGGGCGCATTGCAGTACGTGCTTAAAATGAACGGCGAGGAAGTGGAGAGCGTAATCATTCCGCAAAATTCGTACGACAGATTGGGCGAATTTATATCGGTACCTATTGCCGTGCTTGCGGCAAACTACGAAGCGGCTAATTATAATGCGGCGCAGGACAAATACACCGTAAGCGGAACGGTAAACGCTGAATATATCTACGAAAACGGAGGAGGTGACCCTGTGACGGTAGAGGTTGCAATGACAAACGGCGTGGTTAAAGCAAACGGTGGCAAGCTTATTGAGCTTTCCTGCGATTATACCGAAACGGTAAACAACCAAACTACTTCGTATGAGGACGCGGTATGGAGCTTTTCCCATTACGGCACGACCGTGATAGATCTTCCTCCCGAGCAGCTTGATTACGAAATTAACGGTGACGGCCAGTCTTGCACCGTTACGGGCATTGGCGGTATGCTTGGAGACAACCTTGTTATTCCTGAGGAGATATTCGGATATACCGTTACGGCAATCGCGAATGATGCCTTTTGCGGTAGAGAGCTTACAAGCGTGGTTATTCCCGACAGCGTAACCGAAATTGGCACATACGCCTTTGGCGGATGTGGTGTGCAGGAAATCACAATAGGCAAGGGCATTACCAATATTTACGATTGGGGCTTGAGCGAGGCTCTTGAGAAGGTAAGCTACACGGGCACCGCAAAGGAATGGGCGCAGATTACATACAACAGCGAGTGGGGATATTCGCAAAACTACAGCCCCACGCAGTACGCGGGCGATTTGTATATTGACGGCGAGGCTGTTGCCGAGGTCGACTTGACGGGCGTGCCGAGCGTATCCGATTATGCGTTTTACGGCTGTGCCTCTATTGCATCGGTAGTAATTCCGTCCTGCGTAGAGACACTTGGTGCAAACGCATTCGCACAATGCACAGCGCTTAGCAGCGTATATTACGACGTAATAAATCAAGCAAATTACAGCGGAAGTCCGTTTGCAGGGGCTGGCACAGCGTCGGGCGGTATCGAGGTTACCGTAGGCGCAAGCGCGCAGGTTATTCCTAACAGACTGTTTTACGGCGGATATCAGCAGGAGGTTGCAATCAAGAGCATCGTATTCGAAAGCGGCTCGCAAATAAGATCTATCGGCGACTACGCCTTTTATACGGTGAGTGGCTATCAGCAGGATAGCCTGGTTATTCCCGACGGCGTAACCGCTATAGGGCAGAACGCCTTTGGCTATTCGCTTGACGAGGAAGAGGGCAGACTACAAAGCGTAACGCTTCCCGCAAGCCTTGCATCCATTTCGCAATATTCCTTGCGCGACGTAGTAACCACCGATACCGTCTTGTACTTTAAGGGATACGAGGACGACTGGGCAAGCGATATTACGTTTGATGGACCGGTGCTTGAATATTTTGGCGACTTTTACGTAAACGGCGAGCTGTTTGAAAGCTTTGGCACTGACATCAACGAGGAAGCAATTTCGGACTACGCATTTAAGGGCTGCAAGACGCTTAAGAGAATCAACGTAACCTATTCCGTATCGAGCATCGGCAGAGAATCGTTTGCGGAGTGCCCCAATCTCGAAAGCGTATATATAGCGGGCGGTGCGACTCTTCGCAAAATCGGCGATTACGCCTTTTATCGCAACGAAAAGCTCAAAGCTGTGGAGATCCGTCAGGTTATATCGGGGCTTGACACACAGGGCGGCGAGCTTGGCTACGGCTTGTTCTCCGATTGCTTCGCGCTTGAGTCCGTTCGTATGAGTATTACCAGCGTGCCTGCGTATCTGTTCAGCGGCTGCAGTTCGCTTACCGAGGTAAGGCATTATCAAGAGGACGGCGTGCCCACTACGGCGGTTGATTTGACTGCCTCGGGCATTACGTCAATCGGCGAGCGTGCATTTGAAGGTTGCGAAAGAATAACAAGCGTAAGCTTGCCGCAAACCGTTACGTCAATCGGCTCGATGGCGTTTTATGGCTGCTACCGCCTTGTGGAAATTTATAACAGATCCACGGTAAATATTGTGAAAAATGACCTAAATTCCCCCGGCGATATCGCGCGATATGCCTTAAATATATACAAAAATTCTGAGGACAGCAAGCTCAGCATCGACGCTAACGGCTTTGTGGTTTATGCCGACGGAGCTGAGGTAAGGCTTGTTTCGTATGAGGGAAGCGCAAGCGCACCCATCGTGCCCGATACGGTTACGGCAATAAACGCGTACGCCTTCTATAAGCGCACTGACCTCAATAGCGTCAAGCTGAGTGCATTGATTACCGGCGGCGTTGACAGATTTGCGTTCTGCGGCTGTGGTAAGGAGTTGGTGATTTTCAGCGAACGAAAAGCCGACGTAGGCGCTAATCCCAGCGAGTATGAGTACGGCTGGAAGGATGATGAAACGCCTGTGGTTTGGAGCTATGGCGGAGTAAACGGCGTTACCGAGGATGGCTTTAAGTGGGCGCTTATGAGAGACCAAACGGTGGTTATTTACGGCTATGAGGGTGATGCAACCGACCTTGTTATTCCAAGCCAAATCGAAGCCCGTGAGGTTACGGCTATCGGAATGTACGCGTTCTCGCAGGGCGACTACGCTTCTGCAATTATTCCGGACACCGTCAAGAGATTGGGCGACTATGCGTTCGTTGGTTGCTGGGAGCTTATCTCAGTAACTGTGGGCGAGGCGTTAGAATATTTTGGCGCGGGCGCGCTTAGCAACTGCCCGAGATTGGTCGAAATCTACAACAAGTCGGAGGCAAGCGTAAGCGGCGGTAGCATTCACGGCGTAATTTATACCCAGCCTTACACCAGCAAGGTTACGGTCAGTGAGGACGGCTTTGTTGTTTTGCATGACGGCGACAAGGTTGTGCTGGTGCGCTATATCGGTACGGCAACCACCGTCGTTATACCAAAGGACGTAACGCATATCAACGGAATGGCGTTCTTCGATACCAACGACGTTACTACCGTGGTTATCGGCAAAAATGTGGTGTGGCTTGGCGAATCTATGTTCAGCGGCTGGGATTCACAGCTGCAAAAGGTTTATTACGAGGGTACCGAGGACGAGTGGAACAGCCTCGAAGTAGAGGCTTATGGCGGACCGGTATTTAATGCGGCTCGCTATTACTACCGCGAGGATGCTCCCACCGCAGAAGGCTTGTATTGGCACTGGGCTGAGGACGGAGTAACCCCTGTCGAGTGGGTATGGCAAGAATAATAAGTGCGAAATTACGGTGAAGGTCGAGAAATCGGCCTTCATATTTTTTCGCCGCCCCCTAAATTCGGTTTTGCGTATAAAAATTGGGGCAAACGGAGATTTCCTGTTTTTTCTTGTTGTGCTTTTGAAAAATATATGCTATAATTGTATAATAGAAAAGGCGCGCAAGCGATAAGAGGTGTTTTATAATGGAAAAAAGATTTGATACTTACGTGGATAACTTGAAGTTCAGGGTGCTGCGCGAGGTGGCGAGGCAGGCGTTTAACGATACGCTGCTTCAAAACGTGCTGGATATCCCCAAGATTATTCACCCCAGCAAAATCCCCACAATGCGCTGTTGTGTGTACAAGGAGCGCGCAATTTTGGCTAAGCGTGTTAAGCTTGCTATGGGCGGCAACAAAAAGGACCCCAACGTGATTGAGGTTATTGACATTGCTTGTGAAGAATGTCCTGCCGCAGGCTACGAGGTTACGGCGTCGTGTAGAGGCTGCTTGGCGCATCGATGCGAGAGCGTTTGCAAGCAGGGAGCGATTTCGTTTGATGCGGCTCACGTGGCGCATATAGATAAGACAAAGTGCGTAGAGTGCGGAAAATGCGCTAACGTATGTCCGTTTTCTGCGATAGTCAACCGCAAACGCCCGTGTCAAAATGCGTGCAAGGTTAAGGCGATATCCATAAATGACAACAACATAGCACACATAAACGACGAGCGTTGCATTTCGTGCGGCGCATGTATGCACCAATGTCCCTTTGGCGCAATTATGGATAAGTCGTACATACTGGAGGTTGTCGATGCAATAAAAAGCAGCGCAAAGGACGGCTCGAAGCTTTTCGCGCTTGTAGCACCTGCGCTTGCCGATCAGTTCTCGTACGCATCGATAGGTCAGGTGATCAGCGGAATCAAAAAGCTTGGCTTTACCGACGTTGTCGAGGTTGCGCTCGGTGCGGACATGGTGGCAGAAAAGGAAGCCAAGGAGCTTGCCGAAAAGGGCTTTTTGCTAAGCTCGTGCTGTCCCGGCTTTGTGATGCACGTAAAAAATGCGTTCCCCGATCTAGCGCAGCATATTTCCGAAAATCTTTCGCCTATGGCAACCATCGGCAAGTACCTAAAAGAGAAGCACGAGGGCGCAAAAATCGTATTTATAGGACCTTGCACGGCTAAAAAGGCAGAGGCTCAGCTTGATTCCGTCAAGCCGTATATAGATACCGTAATCACCTTCGAGGAGCTTCAAGCCCTGCTTGATAGCCGTGAAATAGACCTTTCGCTACTCGAAGAAACTCCGCTTGACGACGCTTCGTACTACGGTAGAATTTTTGCCCGTAGCGGCGGACTTGCTTCAGCCGTGGCGCAAGGGCTAAAGGAGCAAAATATCGACTTCTCGCTTTCGCCGTGTGTGTGCGACGGAATAACCGAGTGCCATACAGCACTGCTCAAAAAGAGCAAAAAGGCGCTAAAAGAAAATTTTGTCGAGGGTATGGCTTGCGAGGGCGGCTGTATCGGCGGCGCAGGCTGCTTGTCGCACGTAACCTATAGCAGTGCGCGTATAGACCTTCACGGCAAAAAGGGTAAGCGCAAAATCTCCGATGCAACCAAGGGATTGTAAAAGCGGTTAATGTTGTACAAAAAGACAAAAAACGGCGGTACGTGTCGCTAAAATCTTGCATTTTATCTAAAAAGGCGGAACTATCCCCGTTCGAAAAAAAGGAAGCAAAATGTATTTCGCTGTTATTCAAGTAAAGAAATAAGAGCAAAAAGAGCCTCCCTTGTGTAAAGGGAGGTGTCATTTTAGCAAAAAATGACGGAGGGATTGTAATGCAAAGAAAACATAATAAAAATATAGTTCCTACTGCCAAAATGTTGCGTAAAAATATGACAAAAGAAGAAAAGCATCTTTGGTATGATTTCTTGCGTGAATATCCTGTGCGTTTTACGCGTCAAAAGGTGCTTGGAAAATATATAGCCGATTTTTATTCTGCCCAAGCAAAGTTGGTTATTGAGCTTGACGGATCAGGTCATTATACCGATGATGGGATAAAGCATGATATAGAACGAACAGCTTTTCTTGAAGAGTACGGTTTGACCGTTATAAGAATAGATAATGTGGATATAAACAAAAATTTTTGCGGTGTGTGTGAGCATATTGATAAGGTTGTAAAACAATCCCTCAGTCGCTAACGCGCCAGCTCCCTTTGCACAAGGGAGCCTAGATTTGTATAGATGCGACAAAGGAGCTGTAATAACAGTTAATGTTGTACAAAAAGACAAAAAACGGCGGTACGTGTCGCTAAAATATTGTATTTATATCTAAACGGCAGAGCGTGTTTACGGAAACAAATTTTCGTAAACACGCTTTTTGTTTTGGTTATATTACGCAAAGGACAAAAACTTTTCATACCCATATTGACAAAATGATAAAAGAGTGTTAAAATTTTTTTATAAACAAGGAAACAAAAGTGCGATAAATCTGATATACATAATATGAAAAACAAAAATGGAGGTAACATTATGAAAAGGAAACCATGGATAATGTTTATGGCAATAATAGTTTGTTCGTTTATGGCTTTTGGACTCATAGGCTGTGTAAGTCAAGAGGATATTGACGCGGCTGTAGATGAAACAACTAAGCCTTATTTGCAGCAGGTTGCCGATCTTGAGGCGGAGAAGGCGGAGCTTGAAGAAGACAAAGCCGACCTTGAGGAACAAAATGGAGAGCTTGAGGAATACGTAGACGAGCTTGAAGCGCAAATCGAGGAGCTTAAAAGGATAAATTGCCTAAGTGGCAAGCACGTAGCCGACCTTGATTATAATAGCACGTTTGTTTGGGCGGACGATTACTCTACCTGTACGGCAACGGGCTTTTGCGTTAACTGCGAGGAGGAATTTACCGAAACCGCAGATAAGAGCTATGATAGCGGGCTTGCGGTTGCAAGGTTTACTTGCGGTCTTGAATCTGACAAGCTTAGCAACGTTATAGATGCAACGGACCTTACGTTTTCAAGTCTTATCGAGTTGTATGTAGAAGCATTGATGGGGGGTGAGCTGGATTTTCATATTACGATTACAGAAGATAGGCAGCAAGATATTGCAGGAATGATTACCGCAGTATTGAACATGCCCAAGGGTATTCTAAGTCTTACACTTGTAGGGATTAAGACCATGTCCAATGATTTTTCAGATGCAAGTATGCTAAAAAAAGTAAGCCTTCCGGATGCCTTGAGAATCGAGGAAAACGCATTTAACTCTTGTGACGGTCTGACTGAAATTTATGCGCCCAAGGTACAAACGGTTGGAAAATATGCTTTTTCTAATACGGCGATTGAATCAATTGATTTGCCTGAGGCATTGACCGTAAGCGATTACGCTTTTTACAATTGCAAAAGCTTGACTTCGGTAAAGCTGCCCAAGGCGAAGATAATAGGAGCGGATGCGTTTGGCGGCACTGCGCTTTCGACACTTATTTTGCTGGCAAAGGACGATATAGAGCTGGGGAAAATGAATAACCTTAAGACTGAAGATGTGTCTCTTGTGCTTGACGTAAGCAAGCAAGACGAGGTGGACGTTAGGGAGTGGAGTGGCTATACTTTTAAGAGCATACGCTTTGCTTGTGTGGATGGGACAACCAATCATACGTACGAAAGCATATCGAGCAACAATAACGACACCCATACCTTTGATTGCGCTACTTGTGACGAAACGGTAACAGAATGCTGTTACGGAGGCGAGGCAACCGGCACAAAGCGCGCCGAGTGCGAGGCTTGTGGGGCTGAGCACGGGGAGTTTGCGGAACACATTACAGACCCTGATACCGACTATTGACAATATGATAAATGTGTGTTAAAATTTTTTTATAAACAAGGAAACAAACGTGCGATAAATCTGATATACATAATATGAAAAACAAAAAAGGA